>JAWOGM010000056.1:0-48805 GCA_046496795.1 Thermoplasmatota archaeon | reverse complement strand
CCAAATAGACAGGGCATAGCTCGAGCAATGACAAAAGGAGCAGGATTCGTCGGCTTCCAAGGTCATGGCAACCCGGTTTCATGGAATAACATCTGGCATGATGGCGAATATCCCGATGATTGGATTGGCGGAATTATGATCTATGATTTCTGGCGCATACAAAACGCAAGAAAACTACCCGTAGTCATCGTCGGCGGATGTCACAATGGACAATACAATGTCTCAATTATCCCATCAATGAGAGATAAAGAAGGAGCAAACTATTGGTCCTATGGAATGCCTGCACCAGTATGCTTTAGCTGGGGACTTATCGTTAAACCATTTGGTGGAGCAATCGCTTCAACAGGATGTACTGGATACGGTGTTGGATTTCAAGGTATGCCAGTCAGTCTCAGTGGAGAACTTGAGTCAAACTTCTACTGGCAGGTCGGAATGAATGATGCTGAAACACTTGGAGAGGCACATAGCCTTTCAATTCAGAAATTCATTCTTGAAAACGATATCAGTGCCATTGAAGCCTTTGTCATAACCAATTGGGCAGTCTTTGGCGATCCAAGCATGCCCTTTGGCGGATATTCTTCTTAAACGAAGAATCATCTCTTTTTTTTTATTTTTTAACTTTTTTCTACCTTTTTTTAATTCTGTTTATAAGATTATTAATACTTAAAATATGAATATGGTATCAAAACCTATTAGTTTGATTTGGTATATTATCTCTAAATGAATTTATTTCTTAAAGGATCATGTATATTTTGTTGATTTGATGAATGTTCCGTTATTGAGCTCTTCAAATGCCTTGTTTAGTTCTTCCTGAGTATTCATTACGATAGGTCCTCTCCAAGCCACTGGTTCCTTTAAGGGTTTACCGCTGACAAATAAAAAATGAGCTCCGTGCTTGGAACCAAGTCTTATTGAGTCTCCTTCATTAAAAACAGCACAAAACCCAGAATTTATCGTTTTATCCAAAACTTCTATAGAACCATTTATCACATATGCAAAGATTGTATGATTATTGGAAGTAGGATGTTTAAAAATTTTTCCAGATTCCAACTCAATATCAAAATATTCAATTTCAACTGCTAGGTCTTTTACGGGACCTACTGTTCCATCTATCTTGCCTGAGAGAACTTTTATCTTTTGACCATTTCTTTGAATAATAGGGATATCTTTTTTTTCAATTCCTCTGTATTTGGGATCGCTCATTTTCATATTTGCAGGTAAATTAATCCAAAGTTGAAAACCCTGCATAAGACCATTATATTTTCGTGGCATTTCCTGATGAATTATACCTGAACCTGCAGTCATCCATTGAACATCTCCAGACCTAATCACACCACTATTTCCAATGCTATCACCATGTTCAATTTCACCAGACCACATATATGTTACAGTTTCAATCCCTCTGTGAGGATGCCAAGGAAAGCCTTTGATATAGTCTGAAGGATCATCTGAACCAAAATGATCCAGGAGTAAGAATGGGTCAAGAGTAGAGTTTTTCTGATTACCAAGAACTCGTTTAAGTTTAACTCCAGCTCCCTCAATTACGGTTTTTCTTTGAATAATTTTTTTTACCGTTCTATTCATAAAAATATCCTACGAAAGGTAATATTTTACTGTTTTATAACCATTACTTAGTCTACATGATCAATGAAAATATATAAGTTGAAAAAATTTTTATCACCAATAGAACATTTAGATAGCAAAAAATCCATGATCAAGAGTTAGTGCAGGGGAAGGGATTTGAACACCACTTTAGTCATAAAAAGTTATGCTATAATATTTTATTTTTCTTTTTTGTTATGAGGTTCAACTTTTAATTTTACATGACCAAATGCTAATGGTGGTAAAATATGAGACAATACTTGTTCTGCAGTACAACTACGAACTATGCCTTTTGAACTGGTTTGTTTCCAACCATCTTTTTCTTTACGAAAACTCTGCTCTGAGCCGTTTTTTGTAATGATATATATTGTGCATTCATCGTTTTTCATTATTATTCCTCCAACTAATCTCTATATCATCAATATTAAAAAAACATTTTCAGTAATTTATAATGTATGCAGGGGAAGGGATTTGAACCCCCGAACCTCTACAGGAATAGATCTTGAGTCTATCGCCGTTGACCTGGCTTGGCTACCCCTGCAATAAAACCTATTTAGCGAAAAACAACTCATATATATAAATCATAGTAAAAAAAACTGTGAAAAACAAAAAAAATGAACAATTTTTTATAAACTCAGATTATGTTTTCATCAAGAATTATATAAATAACTTACTGTTCTGAGAAGACAGAATTACAAATGAAATATACCACTTTTACAAAACTCAAAGCATTATTCATATCTATACGACCTAAAACAACACCTCTTGGAATGATAAGTGTATACATAGGAGGACTTGTCGCAGGAGCAGCATATACTTCTCCAAAACTTTTTTTAGCTGTCATAACTACATTTTTTATAACTGCAGCAAGCATGACATATAATGATTATTTTGATTGGCAAATAGATAAAATAAATCACCCCCAACGACCAATCCCTCAAGGAATTATTACACCAAAAGAAATGTTATATTTCTCAATTATATTGTTTGCGCTAGGGAGCATCATCTCTTTTTTTATAAATATGTTATCTTTTGTACTGATACTTGTAGGTATTTTATTGTTAAATCTTTATGAACTTTACTCAAAAAATAGAGGAATCTTAAGTAATATCACTGTTGCATTTATCTCAGCGATGTCTTTTACTTTTGGAGGAGCTGCAGTAAATAATCCGTTTTCAACTGTAATCTTATCTACTATGACGTTTTTTGTGATACTGGGCCGTGAAATAATAATGGATATTAGAGATACAGAAGGAGATAAAACAATACGGCGATCTCTGCCTGTTCAAATTGGGAAAAAAAATGCATCCTATGTAGCCTGTATATTTTTGTTGATATCCCTAATATTAACACCATTTCCTTATCTATTAAACATTCTAAATATAGGATATATCATTATTATCATACCGGTAGGATTTCTAACCATGATAGGGGTAGTTCAAACCTTACGAGATGTTAACAATGCAGCGTTTTCTGCGTCACTTATTCGCATCGCCCTAGCTATTGCTCTAGTTTCCTTTATTATCGGTATTGTTTTTTAAGAAAACATTATTTATCATATCCAAATTCTTTAAAACAAAAACCCCAGTTTTTATAAACCTTTTTTTTAATTTTCTCATCTAGGATATGATTATTTCTCTTATAGTTTGCATGTTTTTGTATATATTGTTGAAAATTAGGTTTAGTTTTTTCAAAATTGGGAATGTTCAATCTTGAATAAACCGTTTCAATTGTTTGCAACGGTGCTTTAATAAAATCTTCATATCTAATCTCAACTAAATTTTCTTTAGGGATTAATTTTTTTTCTTGAAAATATTTCTTATAAAGACCTTTGTAAATGCTAAAAATGGATTTGTCAAATTCTTCTTTATCAACATGTTGAAATGAAAACAAAGGAAGAATACTTTTATACAATTCCCACGTCGACATATATACTTCATACGGATTTCGGTGTAAATGAATAAATTTTGCGTCAGGAAACAGTTCAAGGAGAAGTTTTATCTTAGCAGTATTAACTAGGCTTTTTAGCATTATCTGTTTTCCATTGTATTTATATGTTATTTTTTTTAAAAAATAAGTATAAACTTTTTTCCATTCGTCAATTACGTATTGATTGACATCTTCATACAAAACATATTTTTTAAAATACTTATCTATTGCTTTTGGAAAATACCATGCATGATAAAAAGAATATGGATTAAGATTAGCAATTGCATATTCTTCCTCATAAGGAAGATCTGTTTGCATTTCAAGATTATCCATTGGTCTCTTAGATGGGAGATTATTTGCAACAAATTTTTTTAATAATTGTTCATATTTTAAAAAAAGACTTGGACCAAGTGTCGTCATAGTTGAGGTATATCCTAAATTTTTATCATTTCCCATTAAATAATGAAAAAAAGTTGTTCCGCTTCTCCAATGACCAATAATAAAAATTGGTTTTTCAACTGTAATGTTTTGAAATTTTTTATCAAAACGTATCTTTTCAATAATTCTTAACGGTGTTATGAAAAGAATTATTATAGTCACATAGAGTGCTTTAGGGTAAAATTGCCAATCAATTTTAATTTTGTTTTCAAGTAATACTTTAATCCAGTTTACAAAAGTACTTCCTGATAATGGTTGTTTATTTACAATCAGGTAATTTTTTTTATCAAAGGATAGTTTCATCTGATACGGAGAAATAACGTCATTTATTTAAACTTGTTTATAAAATTTATTTATCAATTATGATAAATAC
Source organism: Thermoplasmatota archaeon (assembly GCA_046496795.1). Lineage (GTDB taxonomy): Archaea > Thermoplasmatota > E2 > DHVEG-1 > DHVEG-1 > JAUWYM01. The sequence continues at coordinate 44,463 of JAWOGM010000056.1, read as the reverse complement.
GACGCAAGAAAAATTTAAAGCATTTCCTCTTTAAAAAAAGTATACAGAAAATATTTATATTTCATCTTCAATTAATAAAAGAGGTAAAGTTAATGAAAAAAAATATACTTATAATATTTCTTATACTAATGATATGTAGTGTAAGTATTGTTTCATCTATTGCAATAAATGCAGATAGTACTCATTTAAACCAGATACCAACGTATGTTAATACTATGGAACAAACTACTCAAAAAGGACAACCAACATCAATTTTTGGAACAACATATATGGTAGAAATGCGTGATGGAATACATCTTGCAACAGATGTATATAATCGTGCAATACGCTCTGCTCCTCGTGGAACCATATTAATCCGCCTTCCCTACAATAAAAATATATTATCACCTCTAGGTTTTATTTATTCATTACTAGGATGGCCTACTGTTATACAAGATATGAGAGGTTGTTATGCATCAGAAGGTATTGACACTGTATTTCAAAACTCACATACTGATGGGCCTGATACTCTTGCCTGGATAGCTAATCAAAGCTGGTGCAATGGAAAGATAGCTACTTTTGGACCTTCTGCATTAGGCATCAACCAATATTTTATGGCAGGTGCTAATCCACCAAATCTTTCTGGTCAATTCATTATGGTTGCTACTCCTCATCTACACAGACATGCAATATACCAAGGAGGACAATTTCGAGAATCGCTAGTAATAGGATGGCTTTCAGGTCAAGGCAGTACTTATCTTCTTGATGATATTTATGAAAACGAAAACTACACTATAGACTTTTGGGGTAATGTCACCCTTGATGATAAATGGCAGAATGTCAATGTCCCTGCAGTTCATTTAGGTGGATGGTATGATATCTTTCTGCAGGGAACAATCGAAGGATATCAAGGATATCAGCATCTAAGTGGACCAGGAGCACAGGGAAAATCAAAACTTATTATTGGACCATGGACTCATACAGGATACATTACCCAAAATCAAGGGGAGCTAATATTTCCAAGAAATTCACGTGGACTATGGACGATGAGACTGTTTCATGACATGCTTCGTCAATATACTATGGGTCGATTCACAGCATTTGACAAATGGCCATCAGTAATATATTATGTAATGGGGGATGTTGAATCACCAGACAGCCCAGGTAATGAATGGCGGTATGCAGATGACTGGCCCATTCCTGCAACTCAAAATCCATGGTATCTGCATAATAATTCGATGCTATCAACAGAACCTAGCAGTGGAGAACATAGTATAACTTATTCATATGATCCTACAAATCCTGTTCCAACAGTTGGTGGTCAAAATTTACTCCTCCCTGCAGGTCCTTATGATCAAACATCTGTTGAAGACCGTGATGATGTTATTATATTTACTTCTCCTGTTTTAGAGCAACCATATGAGGCTACAGGTCCAATTATTGCACGATTGTTTGTTTCTTCAGATTGCCCAGATACTGATTTTACAGTGAAGCTTTGTGATGTCTATCCTGATGGACGATCTATGTTAATAACTGACGGCATTCTACGGATGAGAAATAGAAACGGTGTAGATCATTGGGAGTTTATGGAACCCGGAGAAATCTATGAGATAGAAATTGACCTTTGGAGTACTTCATATATCTGGAATGCTGGACATCAAATACGAGTTTCCATCTCATCTTCAAATTATCCTCGATTCCTAGCAAATCCAAATACAGTTGATGGCATTTATCAGAATACAACATATACTATAGCTCAAAATACTGTTCATTTCGGGGAGAATAATCCTTCAAGTATTATACTACCTCATGTTTCCCAATCAACGCAGCCCTGCTTTCATCCCAACCAGTTTGCCCACCCTTTGCTATTTAAGATCTTTCTCAGTAAATTTATCTGATAATGTAAAAGAGAAAAAATAAAATTTCATCACAAATATATTTATAAATAATATAGTTATATTTCTTTTTGGTAGATACTATAGCAAAAAAAGAATACTGGAACTCTCGCTTTGCCTTCATCATGGCAGCAATAGGATCAGCAGTAGGTCTTGGAAATGTCTGGAGATTTCCATATATCTGTTATCAAAATGGTGGAGGAGCATTTCTGATACCTTATTTTGTCGCATTATTTACCGCTGGAATCCCATTAATGATTCTTGAATTTTCTATTGGACACTGGGCAAGAAACGCACCTCCAAAAGCATTTCAAAAAATAGGAAAACAATGGGAATGGATGGGATGGTGGGCTGTGCTTGTGCCCTTTGTCATCGCCTTATACTATGTTGTGGTTATGTCATGGTGTTTTTCCTATATGATATACTCTTTAAATTTAAAATGGGGAGATCAGGCAAACATTTTTTTTCAAGCCTATCTAGGTAATACAGGATCACCTGCTGTATTTGGAAGTATTAGCATCCCTGTCATATTAGGATTACTAGTGGTATGGACATTTATTTTTATAATTCTTTACAAGGGAGTAAACCGGATAGGAAAAATTGTTGCAATCACTGTACCACTTCCAACAATACTACTCATATTACTTACAATAAGAGGACTGACACTACCAGGATCAATTGAAGGAATAAGTTATTATCTCACGCCAAATTTTTCCCGATTAACAGATGTCAACGTATGGCTAGCTGCCTATGCTCAAATATTCTTTTCACTTGGAGTTGCACAGGGGATAATGGTTACCTATGCAAGTTTCTTGAAGAAAAAATCAGATATCACCAACAACGCATTCATTATCTCATTTGCTGATGCAGGAACATCATTTCTTGCAGGATTTACTGTTTTTAGCGTGGTAGGATATCTTTCAGCATCTCAGGGAGTTGGAATTACAGAATTAGGAATAGCTGGACCAACATTGACCTTTATAACATATCCAACAGCAATATCACTTCTGCCTATCGCAGCAACATTTTTTGGAATGATTTTTTATCTAGCTCTGCTAACATTTGGAATTGACTCTGCATTTTCAATGGTAGAACCTTTAGTATCAGGAATCCATGGGAAATGGAATATCTCAAAGGCAAAAATAACAGCAATACTATGTATGATCGGTTTTAGTATCAGTATTTTTTTTGCCTTTGGAAGTGGACTACATTGGCTTAATATTATGGATCATTTTATTGCAAATTTTGGTTTAGTTATGATAGGACTTGTCGAATGCATCATCCTAGGATGGTTATATAAACTATCAAAACTACGAGATCATGCCAATAAGACATCAGAAATAAAAATTGGAAAATGGTGGGATTATTTAATAAAAATAGTCATACCTAGCATTCTTTTTATGCTACTCATTATGGCAATACTTCAAAGCATAATTACACCATACCAAGGTTATCCCTGGTGGGTAATCATTGTTGGAGGATTTCTCCCATGCATATCAATAGTTATTATCTCATATATCTTAATGAAAATTAAAAATAAAAAGGAGGTTTTAGCATGACCTTGCCCCTATCAGCTATCGCAATGCTAGTATTTGGATCGCTCATACTGTATGGAGGTCTTGCCTTTTTCCTCTATCAAGCATATAAAAGTAATAAAAAATATTAAGGATAACATTTCTATATTAATTCAATATTATAATATGTAGTATAGCATGAAAAAAAAAATTTCTTATCACAAATCAATAGCACTAGTTATCATTGTTTTACTTATCAATATCTCTTTTATTTCTATAGTAAGTAGTAAACCGGAAAAAATGAGTAATACCTCAACCAATGACATTACATTTTATGCAGTCATTGCTGCTTGTAGCATATATGAAAACCAAGCATATAACATCCCAAAAAAACCGTTTCAACCGATCCCTGAATCAAAACTTATGGTTCTTTATAACTCATTACTCAATGCAGAGAATTGGCAGAAAGAAAATATTATTCTACTGCTTAATGAAAACGCCACAAAACATAACATCCTTTCAGCCCTTGAAGACATGGCTGATATTGTAACCCCTGACGATATATTTCTTTTTTCATGGTCAGGCCATGGAAGCAAAGTTATTGAAAATAATAGTAGATTAATCCATAATACCAACAATACCTATAAATCAGTTATCTGTCCCTATGACATGAACATAGTCAACCAAACTATGGTAAATTATATATGCAGTACCGAACTCAATATATACTTCTCAAATATCAATGCAAAAGGGCAATGCCTCATCTTTGAATGCTGCTTAAGTGGTGGGCTTGTTATTACACAACAACAAAACTATCAAAAAAATTTTAATCAACCATATACCTTAAACGTAGATGGAGAAAATAGAGTGGTTATTATGTCTACTCCTGCTGATTTTATTGGTCGAGCAACATTTACCACTGGCTATCCCTTAATTAATTCACTCGCATTAGTTTTTGATAAATATATACAAGATGAAAACAATAATGGTTTTCTCTCTATTCAAAAAGCATTCAAACCAGCACGAATACTAACACTTATTCAATCATCATTTTATTATTTAGGAATATGGCTTTACTATTTGATATTATACAAAATCAATCTTAACAGAGGAATTCCAAGTATATTTACCCTGCTTTTTCGAAATAATCCTGCGATACTAGCAACCATTACAACAATACAATCATTTATTGTATTACAATTATTTATAAAAAATGTATCAGGAAATTATCTATTAAATTGGCCTAACATGAGAGATGATTACCAAGGAGATCTTCCAATTATCCTAAAATAAAGGAAAACCTGAGATATACAAGTGCTTTTAAAATACCAAAAAAATATTACCTAACGATAATGATTCTTGATAAAGGACTTAATTGATTATGACAAAAAATATTGGAGTTCTTACAAGCGGCGGGGATGCCCCGGGTATGAACGCTGCACTGCGTGCAATCGTACGAACAGGGATATACCACGGTTTTAAAATATATGGTATACGACAAGGATACCAAGGATTAATTGACGATGATATCCTGGAGATGAACCCATCATCAGTAAGCAATATCATCAAAAATGGGGGAACAATACTGTTAACAGCACGCTGTCAAGATTTTTTTACAAAAGAAGGAAGAGAAAAAGCCTATAACAATTTACAAAAGCACGGGATATCCCATCTGATCGTGATTGGAGGAGACGGTTCTTTTCGTGGACTTCACGAGCTAATTAATGAACATCCAGTACAAGCAATAGGTATTCCCGGGACTATCGATAATGATCTGTTTGGAACCGATTATACAATTGGTTTTGATACCGCGGTAAACACTGCATTACAGGCTATCGATAAAATTCGAGATACTGCCACCTCACATTCACGATTATTTATAATTGAAGTCATGGGAAGAAACGCTGGCTATATAGGATTATATACGGGAATCGGAGGTGGTGCTGAAGAAATACTAATCCCTGAGACAGAGACAGATATCAAACAATTATGTAGTCACCTCCGCAAAGGAGTTAAACGAGGTAAAAACAGCAGCATTATAGTTGTATCAGAAGGAGACACTGCAGGAAACGCGTTTGACTTAAAAGAAAAAATTCAACAACATATCAACTGGGAAGTGCGAATAAGTGTCCTTGGTCATCAACAACGAGGAGGAAGCCCAACAGCATTGGATAGAGTACTCGCAAGTAGATTAGGATATGAATCAATTCTTGCAATAAACAAAAACCAAACTGGCATCATGGTAGGAATACAAAACGACAAAATTACGTATACACCTCTTCCTCAGACATGGACAATAAAAAAAGGAATAAATCATCAATTAACCTCGATGACAAAGATACTAGCAACATAGCAAAATCAAAAATATCTTAAATAGGACTTACATTACCAGATGTCAATATACTCATAAAGGTTGCAGAAACTATGAATGATCATATAAAAAAATATATACAACACCAACAAGTGCCATACCTAGATAATATTAGCTCAATTCATCAGAAACATTCAGAAATACTAACTGATCTGATGCATCGACCAATGTTACATCATCATCAGAAAAAAATTGATGAAACAATGAATATATTATATACAAACAGACCCTTACTAACAGAGATAATTCCATCCATTCAGAAACCTATTCCAGCTTCACAGCAAAAAAACCAGAAACCAAAAGAATAACAAAAACAATACACGTTATCCAGATGATATATTGGCATTAAAAAATATGTTTCTAAGATATAAATATTAAACTTTTAAACGGTTAACAATGTTTTTTTCTAAATCATGTAACGATTTCTTAAAGTCTTTATGATACTTAAAATCAAAACCATACAAGACATCTTTTAATAAAAGAGCATTTGCATCTGCAACACCAAAATCAACCTTTGTATGAGAATCAGATAAAGCCTTTGACACCTGTTTAATAGTGATTTTTCCTTTTCCCACTTTTTCTATTGCCGATATAATTCTACGTATCTGCTGCCAGAGATAGTTCTGCGCATAAAAATCGATAATAAAAAAATCATCAATCTCAGATAGAAATATATTGTCAATAGTTCGAATGGGGTTTTTAAATCCCTCAATTCTTGCAAAATTACTGAAATTATTTTCCCCAGTAAACAATGCTAAAACAGATATCAAATCATCCACGGTAAAACTTCTTTTTTCTAAATAATAACGATACACTCGCTGTTTAGCATATCGAGGATAAAAATCAGATGGAACAACTGAAAAACCATAAATAAAAATATTTTTAGAATCATCATCAAATTGTTCTAAATCAGCAATACTAAAGTTAGAGGTATTAAAAGCCAGAACATTTCCAAGAGCAGAAACTCCTTTATCAGTTCTACTAGCAGTTTGAAGCCACGACTCTTTTTTACTGTCAATCAAAGAATTTTTTATCAAAAGAGTAAGGATATCTTCCTCAACAGTTAACACTGTGGGTTGTTGTGCATATCCTGCATATGAAATTCCATCATAGGCAAACTTTAGTGCAACACGCATACATCATCTGATACTATTTTTACCATAAAGAAGTTTGTATACAAAAAAAAAGAAAAAATCAGATAAAAAGAAGAAAAAATAGGCTGAGTTTATGCATGTTTCTCAGCAATATCGCCAACAACAGGGAGTTTGAATTTTTCCCCTTTGTATGCTTTAAATATAAGTATAATCCAAAGTACGAACATCAGCACATACAAAATCCATGATAACCAAATCAAAGCAGGTATTCCTGGACTATATGAGTAGGAATATCCATATCCCCAACTGACACTTGGTGCCCCTATCCAACCTAAAATAAAGGCTATAATTTGTATGGGTATAAAAACCAATATCGATTGCAATGCATGAAATCGAATAGTTTTGTTTTCTTTTTCAATAAAATAAAAAATTAAACCCGTTAGCCAAGTTAGGACATAACAAAGAGCACTTGCTACATTCTCTTCCAGATTCAAAGAAGATTTTGTTTTTTCTTTAGCCATAAATTATTTACCTCCTTACTCTGACGGTAAAATAAATATATACTATTTATCAATTGTGTTTTTTTCAGGAAATAAAAAAAGAGCATCCTCCAAAACCACTATGGATACATATTTTTTATCAAACAACATATTCTTTGGTTTAGTTATATCTAATATTTTATAGCTATGAGGATCCATCACTTGAATCTCATCAGATGTTTGGCTAATTACAATCATTTCTTTTTTATACTCAGGTCCACCAAGCACTCGAACCTTCTGAAGGTTTTTTGCATCAATAATCTGTTCAGACCATGTTTTTAAATCTATAACATGAACCTTAGAGCTACTAATAGAAGAGATATAAAAAATAGAGTTATTATATTCTATAAAATCGCCACTACGATATGCAGGAAGGCGGATGAGATATGTCATTCGATAGATTTGTCTACTATCCTTCATACCAATATTTGTTGATGATTGCTTAAGTATGCCACCATAACGTTCTTGAATTTTTTTTGCAATACTAAATGCTGATCCTTTTTCACTTAGATAATAATCAATACCACCACGTTCTTTAGAAGCATCTGCAATAAATAAAGCTCTATTGCCCTTTTTCTGAAAACCTGCAACTAACTCTAAAACAAAATCGTTTATAATCTCGAGTTCTCCTTTTGAAGGAGTCCGATTCTCAGCTCGTACTTGCAAAACCGCTTCATAATAACCACCAGACTGTTTTGAACAAACATCACACACCACACGTTTAATGCGGACTAGAACATGATGTTTTTCTACAATTTTGATTCCATCAATAACACCAGATATTTCTACAACACAATCAATATTTTTTTTTACTTCATCATACATTAAACGTATTTCTATCTGCTGTAATTGATAATCAATAGTAAAAGCATCCTTAAGATGACGTTTGATTACTTCATCTAATGATTCTTCTAGCCAAGTATTCTTATATTTATATGCAGAGCAATTTGAACATTGAATGATATCAATTAGTTCAGGACCTTTGGTAAATGTTTTATTATTAACATAACAATTTATACATACACCATCTTTGAATATTTCTTTTTGACCACATTCAACACAAAACATGACGTCGCACCGATTCATTTACTCTTTTCAGTGAGATATACTCCATATATTATAAGTATAGCGCCTAAAATAAAATAAAAAGTAAAATTCTCACCAACAAAAAAAGACATCACAATAGTAAATAAAGGAATTAAATTTAGATATACCGCTGCTTTACTAGCCTGATTTTTATGTAATGCATAAAACCAACCTAGATATGCAAACACCGTACAACCAACAGCTAGATATAAAACAGCGATCCATCCAAAAAACGAAATTTGAAGGATGCTGGGAAAATCAGAAATAATAAAGGGAATATAACAAATCGTTCCAAAGAGAAGAGCATACGTTGTCACACTCAATATATCATATCTTTGTATCAAATGTTTTCCTACAATTGAATATACCGCCCAACATAAAGCCGAGAGCAATATGAGAATACTGCCGATAAAAAATGAATCCTCTAATAAAAAAGTTGTAGAAGCATTATGAGAAATAACTATAATAATTACGCCAAGAAAGCAAAGAAGAATTCCTATAATTTTTTTCTTTCCAAACAACTCTTTAAAAAATAGAGCTGAAAATAAAGCAATAAAAATGACGTTAGTATTAATAAGAACAGCAGCTGTTGACGCAGTGGTCAGAGCAATTCCTGTAAATTGAAAAATATACAACAATGTTACACCTGTAAGTCCAAGCAATATAAGATAAGGAAATTCATTTTTTGGCAATTTCCTACTCTTTTTTCTGAAAAAAAGAATACTTACCATAATAGGGGTAGCAATAAAAAACCTTAAAAAACCAAGAAAAACAGGGCTAAGTTCCTTTGTAGCTAATTGAACAACGATAAAAGACCCCGCCCATACAAAAGAAACACATATAAGAACAAATCCAACAAGCAGTTTTGAATTCATTAAACACATAAATAGCAAAACAGGTAATTAATAGCTATCAAAAAATCTGGTACTATATGTAAAGCACCCGGGTATCAATTGTACAACAATTCCTTTTAAACAAGACAAACAAAAGAAGTAATAAGGTGTATAAAACATGATGATTGTTGGACAAATATCGACCCTTGAGGAGGCTAAAGAAATCGAATTTATTGTCAAATCGCTTGTAGTTGGATTTCAAGCAAAAAAACTTGCTTTAAAAAACAAGGAGGCGGAAAAAAATGAGTGAATTAGAAAAATCTAAAAAAACAAAAAAAATGGTACCCAAAGATATCCCAATAATCTGGGTTAATGTAATTTAGATTTTACTTTTCTTTAAAGTATCATAAATAGATTGATAGTTTTCCCCCTTTTACCGTTGTCTTTTATATAATTATGTTATACAGAAAAAAAGTAAGAGGATATCTCTTTTATTAATTTTTATACGCTATCCTATTTGGATAGTATGACAAAAAAGAATAAAAGGAACCCATTGACTGTTTTACTAACCGCTGGTGCCTCAAATGAATCAGCTGAAATAGTAACTGCTATTTTACCAAGTCCAAATACCGGTTTACTCGTAACAATCACAGTATCATTGACAGGAATTTCAGAAATTACATCAGAATAATTCTTTCCAAGAAATACAAAATTTCCATCAATAGTAATACTAAAGTTTACTTCACCAATATCAATATCTCCACTATTAATAATTTCAGCTTTTACAGACATCAGTCCACCAGATACATCACCTATTTCAAGTAGCCCCTCTGCTTCATAGACAACAATGTAATCTTTTTTTATCTCAGTATCTGAAACTAAACCATCTGAAATTTTTAACGAAACAGTATAGACCCCAGGTGATTCATAAGTCCATGAAGGATGTTGTTCTTCAGAATCAATAATTCCATCACCAGTAAAATCCCATTGCCATGAAATAATGGGGTTTTCTCCAGTTGATAAATCAGTAAACTGAACAGTTAACGGAACATAACCTTCTGTTATGTCTGCACTAAAATCTGCATTAATCTCAATAGCATCAAGACCTCCTGAAAAACAAAAGACTTGTCCATTTCTACCTCCAACAACCATTTCCCACGAATAGTCGCCTACAATATCGGGTATTACAGAAATTGCATCAACAGCAGTCCCAATAGATATTGAGTGAATAACCGAGCCATCTACACCATCAAGGAAATAAGCATAATTATTTGAATATAATGTTCCTACCACAACATCATTGATTCCGTCCCCTGTAATATCAGGAATCCTCTCAACATTCCATGGTTGGTCAGCAACAGGTGCACCCCAGATAACCTCACCGGTTTTTCCATCAAGTACTTGAACAACTGAGGATGTACTATGTCCTACAAGAACATCAGGATAGCCATCGTTGTTAACGTCATCTAATCCAACGATTCGTGTAATAATAACATTACCTATTGAGGTATAAAATTCTTGATTTCCATTGGTAACATCAAGTCCATAAATATTACCTGAAAAATCACCAATAACAACATCGTTAATGCCATTGCCTGTAATATCTCCAATCTGTTCGAGTGCCCAAACAGAAGAACCTGCAGTAGCAAATGACCACTCAATAACACCTGTCGCTCCATTTATACCATAAGCATACCCTTTATTTTGCGCCAAATTTTGTGTCCCTGCAACAACATCAGGTATCCCATCACCAGTAAAATCTTCAACGCCGATAGCCGAAAAAGCAGGGCCTCCCACTGGACGTTCCCAGATTGGAAATCCTGTTGCTCCATCAAGACAATAGATCCGCTTGGGACCCAGACCATTGGAATCATCACCAGTTGATGCAACGACATCAGGGATACCATCACCGTTATAATCATAGCTAGAATCTACAGAATATACCCATCCTCCAGCCCCATAATTGTTAGTGTAATGAGTCCATATTTCTTCACCTGTTTTTCCTGAAATAGCTCTTATTAATCGGGCCCCCCAGGCAGCTCCAACAACAACATCATCATATCCGTCACCATCGATATCCTTAATTATTGATAGAGCTTGTTGTCTATAAATTGATCCTGAATAAATATGATGTTCCCATATCATATCAGCATAATCATGTGAATTTCCGTTAAAACATCGAATGTAATTATCCTCAGAGCAGATAATAACATCATCAATTCCATCACCGGTAATATCGGTTATGTGAGTTATTGCTTTAGGACTATTATCATAGCTTGTATCAATTGTATAATGCCATAACTGCTCACCAATTGGATACGTTGTATCCACTGCATCACCCTCAACGATTACTTCATAAGGGTTTTCATCGGGATCATTACTAAAAATTGAAATAATTGAATCAAATGGTCCTGCTGAATCTGGTTGAAACCAGACAGGAATAAAAACTGTTTCTAAAACACCAATATCTAATGGATATTCAACAGTATAGTCAATATAAAATTGAGAAGCCTCAGATACAATATCAGAAATTGTTAATATACTACTACCAAGATTTTGAATTTCCATAAGCCATCGAGAGGTTGATTTTATCCTAGTGGTACCATAGTCAAAGTTATCTACAGGAAGGTAGATATTTGGGTCAGTTTCAATTCCATCACCAATCAATGTAATTTCAACTTCTGGAGAGATAGGATCAGATGAATGTATTGTTGCAATCGCATTTAATGAACCAACAGTTAGTGGTTCATAAATAAATGGTAATTGTATTTGATCCCCAGGAGTAATAGTTATCGGAAATGTCAAAGGACAGGAAATATAATCTGCACCTTGTCCTGAGATCGATACATCATTAATCGTTAAATCTCCTGTTCCAATACTCTGAACTGTTGCATTCCATAAAACAGAGTCTCCAATAGTTACCGTTCCATAATCATGAACGTTAATGGGTACGTTAATAACAGGAGTTCCACTACCTGCTAAATCAACCTTATAGAGATAATCAGGAAGGGCAACGTTAGACCCAGGTCCATCATCAACATACCAAAGGTAGCTTCCATCCCACACAACCCCTGCAGGTTTCTGCCCATTTGAGGGATGACTTTCAATAAGATTACCATTTGATGTATCAATCTGATAAATTGCGTGTCCATAGTAATCCACCATCCAAAGATTATCATTTTCAATGCAGAGATCCCATGGTTGCTGATCAGGCGCTGAAAAATTTTTAAGAATATTTCCCAAGTTATCTACTTTATATATCCATCCATCAGGATTATAATAAGTGGACACCCAAAAGTCACCATCATCATATGCAATACCTGACATATAATGATCAGGCAAATCAAATTGGGATATTTCATTTCCATTCATGTCAAATTGCAACGCAAAAGCAGGTGTGGATGATGGAGACTGATGATCTGTCGTCCATAGATACGTCCCATCATAGGTTAATCCATACGCATTACTTTGAGGACCGGAGCATAGTAAAGAGTAACTACCATCGGAAGGATCAATCTGATAAACCTTATCTCCATTACCTGTTCCATATATTCCAGAATAGAGGTAAGTACCGTCATATGCTAAACCTGAAGCCTTACGAGGAATGGGAAACACTTCAACTATGGTCCATATCCCTCGTTCATTTGTTACATGTTCAATTTCGGTTGATTGTGCAATCGCAAAAACACTAGTTAACATCAGCATTACTATCAATATACTTATTTTTTTTTGCAACATATTAATTTTATCCCCCAATACATTTCACCACGATAAGATCATTACGTGGTTTTATCTTTAATGATAAAGATGATAGAGCTTTTATTTAAATATTTCGGGGCTTAGCCCTTTTCCAGGTATTATCTAATTTTTCTGCAAGTAGTAGTTTTTTGTTTATTTTCTTTATCGACACAAAACATTTTTAATACATGCATCATTATAAATATACAATGAAAAAAATTATACCAATCCTTATTATCGTAATTTTATTTTCACATCAAATATATTTAATTAATGTATCTGCAGAAGAAAATACAAAAAATATCTATTGCTTTATTGTAAACTCAGTAAGACATGACATAGAAGATGCTGTTATTATACCAGACAATGATCCCCTATTTGCATTACTTGGCTCATATATCTCCTGCTGGTATAACTCAGGAGAAAATCAAGGAATAAAACCACTGATTATTCAAAAAGATGCAACAATGACACTTCGTCAATCCATCTTTTTGAATCAATATTTTTCAGATACACAAGGATCCATTCTTATATTAGGACAATCAATTCAAAGCCATTACACAAAAACAGAAATTCTTGGCTCGCCTACAAATGTATCCCTTGAAACAGCTACTCATGTCTATGCTTCTGCATCAACAGTGCTTATCATTCCTAAGGACACAACCTCTTATAAAATTAACCTTATCGCAAGTCCATTGGCAAGCTATCTTGACCTCCCTATTCTCATCTATGATAATAATAGTAACAAAATAGGAGAAGTATGTAATATATTAAATACAACAGATGCTCTAATTATCGGAGATGTATCTTTACAATTACCAGATATTAATACCACGTTTCTACAAACCGTGGACGATATACAAAAAATGATTTTAACAGTAATTCAGCAAAAATTTGGAACATTGTCATATCTTACACTTGCTAATCCATCTGATACAATTTCTCCCTCTGTCATTTCATCAAATACATCGACAATAATTGATCATATCTCAAATATCAAAATAACAGCATTAAACAGAGAATTTAATATCAAAGGGACAAGTATAAAAAATTTTTCAATTCATGTCCCTGAAGGTATTCATCATCTAGAGATTTTTACAAACATATCTATTAAAAAAACTCCATTAATCGAACCCATTATTTTCATATCATTATTTGATCCGACAGGAAATCTCGTAGCATATTCCTCCAGCTCAGGTTATGATATAGGATCAGCCTATCTTCAGACTTTAATAACCAATGCATCAGGAACATACACTATTACTGTTGAGATATATAATGGCATCAAAGGAGGTTTTTTTTCACAGAGAGGACTATCAATTGTAAATACAGATTTTCAATTATCCTCCGTCCTCTCAAAACTTGAACAACCACATCTGCCATTAATTCCTAAATTATCAATGATGGCTTCATATCTAACGGCAGCCCGAGGTGGCATCATAATTGCTGATGAAAACTTCACGCTCTATGATGAATCATATTCAGATGCTGCAAATGGATTTAGCTCAGGACCATGGCATAATGAAGAACTTCATGAATATAACAATGAGAAAGTAAGATATGTTGTTAATCAAATGAATTCAACCTTGCAGTTGGTTAATGAATGTGATATGCTTGATGACTACCTACAAGGACCCGGCTGGTGTGCAATTCTAGCAGGAAAAAACATGATTCCAATGTATTATTATCCCTCTCAACCATCAAATCTGATAGAAAAAGGATTACCATCAGACAACCCTTATTCACTAAATTGGAATCTCTCGGTGGGCAGGGTTGTAGGATGGAATGTTGAAGATGTTTCATTACTCATTGCTAAAACATTATTTTATGAAGAGATTTGTACACCTATCCCTGAAAAAGATGGATGGCATAACACATTTCATTTTATCTTTGGGGAAGGATTTGGTGAAACAGGAGGGATTTTTCATCAGATCCCCTATTCAAAAGAAATTCAACAATATGGTTTTCATTCAGAAGTATTTGGGAATTTACGAAATGGGCGTAGATATGCTGAACAATTCAATATTTATACAGATGCAAACTATATTGAATATCTCGGCCATGGAGACTGGTTTTGGTATACGCCCTCATTATATGGATTTGATATTTATTCTAAAGCAATTGATGTAGCCCATGTCAAAGAATGGTTTTTTGAAAAACCAAGTATTTTTCTATCTTCTGCTTGTTTTATGGGGCGAATTGACGGGATTTCCCCTAGAAATAATATTGGGCTTACTATGCTTCATGCAGGATGTATTGCATTTATCGGAGCAACACGTGTTACAGGCAGAGAATCTGGTCTTGAAGCTCTTGAAAACCACCTCATCGTTGATGATTACAGTATCGGTGAAGCATTACGAGCAGAAAAAAGAATAGATAAAGAGCCACCCACATATTACGTCCGTGTATTATATGGAGACCCTGCATTCAACCCTTACGAACCTAATAACAGTTTTAGTAATAGAGGAAGACCGGCCTTAATTTCTTAGGATCATTAAGAAAAAATAAGGACAAAAGGGCCAAGCATAAGACCCTGGACTGTTTTTTCAAATTGATTCACTGAAATCGTAATTTTTGGAAAGCCTATTCCAACAAGCTTATCTGTCTGAATTTCTATTGAATCACCGGGTGCTATATTATCAATTGTACCTTCAGTGCCCTCACTTACTAGAATTAAACCTCTTTCAAAAGAGATAGACCATGATAAATCTGGTAAATTTACATCTGCAATATTTGAAATAGTTGCCTTAACACCCAGTCCACCGCTTATAGATATAGATAATATTGGTCTTCTTGTAATGGATAGTGAAAGTGGTTCAGACCAATTACTTTCCGCTCCATTGATATCTTTTGCTTTTACTCTGATTTCATATGTTCCTTCCTCAGTCCAAAAGTGTGTTTCCTCTATCATTTCACCTGAATTATAAGGACCAATCCAATTAGATACCTGTCCATCGCCCCAATCCCATTTATAAAAAAGTTGGTCAGAGTCAGGATGAGTTGCCATAGTCATAAAGGTATAATCAGTATATATATGTCCATTGATTGGACCAATGGGTCGCATAGGAGTATCTGGAGAGGATGGTGATTCACTTAATTGAGCTAGTGATGCAAGCGTTGCGACAATAAGTTTTGTACATTTTGCATTATAGGTAACATTCATATTTTCAATGGTATCTTGAGGAGAGTGATAATAGGGATTAAACTTATATTCATGATAGAAAATTGCATTATACCCATATTGCCAAAAACTTGCGTGATCAGAGTTATATGCAGCACCTTGAGGATATATAGTGAAATCAAAATATTCTGAATATACCTGGTTAATATTTTGAGTATAACTAAGTAACCATTGAGATGCCGAATTAGAATAAATCTTAATACCGTCCCCGTCTGATTGACTTATTGCATATCCAATCATATCAACATTTAACACACCAACAATATTATCTCCATTATTTGACGCGTCTTTTGCATATTCATGACTTCCTAAAAGCCCTTGTTCCTCACCAGAAAATGTTACAAAGCGGATGGTATGATTAAACGAATATTGACTTAAAATATATGCCGCAGCAAGTGTTGCCACTGTACCTGATCCATTGTCATCAGCACCCGGGCTTCCTGATACAGAATCATGATGACCGCAGACGATAAAAATTTCATCACTATCTGGATCACTACCGTGTAATGTTGCTTCTACATTTCTATCATTATGTCCCCAGTATGACCAATAATGATAATTGACATCAAGACCCATTGAGTCAAATGTATCATAAATATATTCACTTGCCAGAGTGCTGGTTGTTGATCCTGTAACACGAGGTCCAAACGCTACAATATCATAAAGATAATCATAAATCAATGAGTAATCTACCTGCTGAATAATATCAACAATAGCATTATTTTTTGAAAGAATCTGTTGCGGAGGATTATTCGATGGTATTTGAAGAGATTCAGAAGTTATAAAATCGGGATATGGTTCCTCCATAGCCCCTGGAAACTTTGGATTGACAGTCCAATCAAAGGATGTTACATCATGATCATTTTCATCATTTGCTTCATATTCAACAGCTAATGATATAAGAGGTAAAATCAAAATTAAAGCCATCATTAGCGCAAAAATTATTTCTATTTTTTTCTTCATTTTTTTATTCCCCTAATTTTTTTCTTTATCCAAATATTATGATTGATATCATATTATATATACAAACGGACCTATAAGTATTGCCTGACAAGTTTTAACAGAGGAAGATACGACAATCTTAATATCAATTTTTCCAAACCCGAATAATAATCCATGCGTTTGAATATCAATTGCTTCATGAATACCAACAGCATCAGCATACCCTTCACTATGCTTATCAACTAATTGAAAAATACCACCTTTTACATCAATATTCCAGTTAACATCAGTTGCTTCCACTGTTCCAATATTTAAAGCACTTGCTGTAATTCTTCCAAATCCCCCCATTATATCCTCGATCTCGAATACAGGGGCATTTTCAATAGGAGCCATACTAAGAGTTGGACTTCCCCATAAAGCCGCCCAAATAAAAGTTTCATATTTAAGATATGTCCATAAACCTTGAAGATACATCTCACGCAGACCTTTTTGAAGTGCTTCTCCTTGAGTATATTCTCCTGATGTTACATAAGTTGTAAAAAAATAATCAAGTGATTGACTTGACCCATGGCTTGGATGACTCCATCCTGGTTGCCCTAACGCGACCTTTGTTGCTCCTGCAAATCCAACAGCACCCCTTTTTAACATAGATTTTCCAATATTTATATACTCAGTATCAGAATTACTACAGGCATCAGCAAAAATAATAGATGGATACTCATCATTTAGATATGTACAAGTAATTACGTCAACGAAAATCTCAGAAGAAGGATAATACCTATAACATGCATAAGGAGATCCATGTCCTGCCCAATTTACAAATGAATACATCCCATTTGACCACACTGTTTTCACATTCTCATAATCCAAATTATAATCCATTGGAAAAGAAGAATATCCTTGTTCGTACATCCGAGTCATCGTCCAATCCTGCATCCAAGGTTGATCAATTTTGGCTTCCATTAATACTGCATTATCAGTATTCGACCAAAAAAATGCACCAAGTAATAAAATATTTTTCTTAAAATTAGGATCATTATTCTGCTCAAACGCAATTGATTTCTGGCAAATATGTAATACTGTATCAGGATCACTCCAGGGAATACGGCCCACATTAACTTCATTATAAAAATCAATTGGATCTGAATTTTCACCCCATCGACGATTACCATTTGCATCCCAAGATTCATTATCAGGCAGGGATAATTCTGCATAATAAAAATCCGTATCTGGTTTACCATATCCTATATCCTGCCATACACGTCTCATTGGAACATCACTATAATCACCAACAAATAGCACATCTTCTATACCCCACTCTTCAGAGGGATACTTATCTCTAAGAAAATTTCTAATCTGCTCAGCAAGATCATATCCATCATAATTCTCAGTAATCCAGGAAACAGTGACCACATTTACAGTATTTCCTTTCGCGATTTCCCAATTAACAAGAGGTGAAACAGAAGAAACTAAATTGTCAAGGGTAATAATAACTAAACTGTACAGACCCTTTCTCAAGATCGTCTGGTGCGGATACCAGTGTTGTGCTTGATTATAGTTAATAATTATATCTTTTGCTATTTGTTCCGTGGAAATCAAAGCATCTTGAATGACACCATAACCTTCAAATGGTAAATTATAAGAGATATCAACGGTTATTTCAGGATAATACAAAATCTTTTCCGAGATAGGATGATAGGAAAAAGGAGTGATTCTAACATCAACCAGGTTATATTTTCGATATCCTGCCGTCCCGACAAATTCTCCAACATTTTCAGGATATGGATCGTCTCTTGAATAAATCAACTCAACAGCCTCATCATATTCTTTTTGTTTTTTTGCTGAAAGAGAAACATTTTCTCGACCAAGTAATTGAGAAATTGGTACTGGTGAAATGAATGACAACTCAGGTATTACCATTCCTTGTCCAACACTAAAAGATATATCATCTATTTCTGAACCAGGAGGAATTGCAATAGAAAAAATTCTTGTTGGAAGGCTGGGATTACCTGCTGCTAAAGAGTTACCAAAACCAGGGATAAGAATTTCAGGTGCATTATCATCATATGTAATGGTATACTCTGAAATAGGAATTGTTACACTAATAACATTTTCAAATTGATTATGGCTATAGGAATTAATATTTCTTTCTTGTGATTGAATTAAAGGAATTCCTCCAGAAAAAGATACAAAAAAACTACTTAATATCAGTGAGAGAATAAAAAAAAGTGTAATTATTTTATACATTCTTTTATAAATGTTCATTCGTATCTCCTATCTGTATTGATAACTACTATATATAATAATACATTTATAAACTATATAAAATGTTTGTTTTATTGGTTTTTTAACAACTAAAAAAAACATAATATCTCCTCTGATTACAACCAAAAAAATAAATAATAAATAAAAATACAGGAGCATTTAAATATAATAATTTGTTAAAAGGTTCGGGACGAGGCACCTATGAGTATCGTAGATTTAACATCAATGGCAGAAGCTCAAACAGAACAAATAAATGAAATAAATAATCGGCTTACTAAGTTAAAAAACGAATCATCAGAATATTGTTATCAATGCGCAAAATGCACATCTGGTTGTGAAGCCCATAAACTTCTCGAGCTTGAGCCACATAAAATTGTTGCGTTGCTTAAACGAGGCTTGATAGATGAAATGGTCAACTCTGATGTAATTTGGACATGCATGAGTTGTTTTAAATGCCGTGAGCGCTGCCCACAAAAAATAGCGCCTGTGGAGATACTAACAGCATTAAAAAACATGGCTGTGGCAAGTGGTAAACAAATACCTGGCGAGTATTCAACATTACTGCAATCCATTCTCTCTATCGGACTTATCCAAGATACAAAAAGCGTAACAAACAAGGATAATAAAACAATAACTAGACAAAATCTTGGTCTACCTGATATCTCTAAACCAGTTGATATAACAAAATTTCAAATGGTTTTATCAAAACTTGCAGTTGAAAAGATTTAATGGAGAATGAAATGAAAAAATATGCCTTATACCCTGGTTGCATAATGCCAACAGAACAGTACTCATATGAACTTTCACTCAGAGAAATACTTAATATATTTGATATAAAACTTATGGATCTTCAAAGTTTTTCATGCTGTGGAGAACCAATGAAAAACGTCAATCAAATGCTAACGCTTTCTCTTTCAGCACGAAACATTGCACTTGCCGAAAAGGAAAATCTGGATATCTTTTCTCCTTGTCCCATGTGTCATTTAGCTTTAAGTGAATGTAAAAGACTACTTGATTCAAATGAAAAAATCAAAGCACGTGTAAACACATTTCTTGCTGATGAGAACCTCACCTATAAAGGGACATCAAAAATTGCTAGTATACTTGATGTATTATATGATGATATTGGACTTGAAAAAATATCATCTAAAGTTAAAAAACCGCTAAAAAATTTAAAAATAGCTGTACATTATGGATGCCATCTCATTAGACCAAGTGAAATAGGCAGACCAGATGATTCTGAGAATCCACAAAAAATAGAAGAAATATTAAAAATACTTGGTGCAAAACCTGAATATTACCCCGAAAAACTTGATTGTTGTGGAGCCTTATTATCAATAAACTTGCCAGAATCTGCACTTACCAAAACAGGTCAGAAGCTACAGCGCGTCCAGGAACAAGGTTTTGATTGTTTTGTCGATACCTGCCCCTGGTGTCACCGACAGTATGATTCAAAGCAAAAAAAAGCTGGTGAAACAGTAGCAACAAAACTAAAAGTCCCCGTGTTTTATTTAACACAGCTCGTTGGACTTGCGTTTGGAATGGATAAAGAAAAACTTGGGTTAGAGCTTAACCAAAGCCCAGTAGAAAAAATAAAAATCGGCCAACATGGTGATACAATAAAATGAGACGGATTGGTGTATTTATTTGTCATTGTGGAATCAATATCGCACAAAATGTAGATGTTGAAGCATTGACAAAATATTCTAGTCATCTAAGCGGTGTAGTTGTTTCAAAGGATTACAAGTATATGTGTTCTGATGTTGGTGCAACTCTAATTAAAGATGCTATCAAAGACCATAACCTTGATGGAGTTGTTATTGCATCATGCTCTCCGCGTATGCATGAACATACCTTTCGTGAAATAGTAAACGATGGAGGAATCAACCCCTATAGACTTGAAATTGTCAATATTCGCGAACATTGCTCTTGGGCACATGATGACAAACTAAAAGGAACTGAAAAAGCAAAATCATTAATACGAAGCGGAGTTGCCAAAGCAAAACTCTTAGAACCATTACATTCGTCAACAATAAAAGTGAACCCTGATGCAATGGTGATTGGTGCAGGTATTGCAGGCATACAAGCATCATTAGATCTAGCAAATCAGGGATTTAAGGTGTATCTTATTGAAAAAGAACCTAGCATCGGCGGGCGAATGGCACAGCTTGATAAAACATTTCCAACCCTTGACTGTTCATCTTGTATTTTAACTCCTAAAATGATGGAGGTAGCTAATCATCAAAATATTGAACTACTCACCTACTCTGAGGTAACAGGTATTGAGGGGAGCATTGGAAATTATACCGTTAAAGTGAAAAAGAAACCACGGTATGTGGACATATCAAAATGTACCGGCTGTAATGATTGTGCAACAGCATGCAGACTTAAGGACAGAATTCCAAATGAATTTGAGATGGGGCTGGGTAAGAGAGGTGCAGCATACATGCCCTTTCCACAGGCAGTTCCCTTAAAAGTTTTAATTGATGATAAACATTGTTTGTTTTTAACCCGTGGTAAATGTGGTGATAAACCACTATGTCTGGATGCATGTCAACAAAAAGCTATAGATTTTAATCAAAAAGAAGAAATCATCGACATCAAAGTTGGATCAATTATTATCACAACTGGATATGATCCGTTAAATACCGAAAAATTATATGAGTACGGATATGCACTTTCTGATGATGTGATTACCGGTCTTGAACTAGAACGCCTTATCAGTTCATCAGGTCCAACCAAAGGAGAGATATTACGACCCTCAGATAAACAAAAACCAAAAAGTGTAACGTTTATCCTCTGCGTTGGTTCCAGAGATGAAACTCAATGTAGTTGGTGTTGTCGAATAGGCTGTATGAGTGCCTTAAAACATGTGTACCTTCTCAGAGAAAAACTAGGTAAAGATGTTGAAATAAATATATGTTATACAGACATTCGTTCCTATGGAAAAGGATATGAAGAATTTTATCGAAAAATACGTGGAAGTAACGCAAATATGTTCAGAGGTCGCCCTTCAGAAGTTCGCAATATGGGATCTTTTCAAAAAATTGATATCTTTGATACTACCACAAATAAACTCTTTGAAATAAAAACCGATTTAATTGTCTTAGTACCGGAACTTGTTCCTCGCCAAGGAGCAGAAGATTTTGCTCGTCTTATGCATCTTACACAAAGTGGTGATGGGTTCTTTTTAGAGGCGCATCCCAAACTACGACCAATGGATACCTTTGTTAATGGTATTTTTATCGCTGGTTGTTGCCAGGGGCCAAAAGATATACAAGATACCGTTTCTCAGGCGAGTGGAGCTGCATCTCGCGCGGCTTGTATTCTTTCAAAAAAAGAATTAGAAATTGACCCGCTTATTGCTTGGGTTGATGAAGAAGTATGTACAGGTTGCGCACTCTGTGTCGAGGCATGCCCTTATGAAGCACGAGTTCTTAATGAGAACACAAAAATAGCTGAAGTAAATGGCGCATTATGTATGGGATGTGGTGCTTGTGTTGTAGCCTGCCCAAGCAATGCGAGTATTCATAAAAACTTTACAAAAAAACAACTTTTGAACATGATTGATGACATAATCTAAGAGAGAAAAATATGAGTGATGAAAAAAAACAAGTACAATCAAGTGCAAAACATGGCTCTGTATTAGTCATAGGTGGAGGAATCTCAGGTATTCAATCAGCACTTGATCTTGCCGATTCAGGTTTTAAGGTTTATCTTGTTGAAAGTGAGCCTAGTATTGGAGGTGTAATGCCACAGCTGGATAAAACCTTTCCAACAAATGATTGCGCAATGTGTATTCTTGCACCAAAACTTGTAACAACAGGTCGGCATCCCAATATCGAACTAGTAACATACTCAGATTTAAAAAAAATTGAAGGTGAATCAGGGAATTTTTTAGTAACCATAAATAAAAAAGCGAGATCTATTGATGAGACACTGTGTAATGGTTGTGGTCTTTGTGTTGAAAACTGTCTTGTGCGATTCAAACCACAAATACCAAAACCGTATGATGCAAGAGCAGATTTAGATGACATAGATAGGACAATCGTTGATAAAATCCTTCAGATACATGGAAAAAATAAAGAGTCTCTTATTGCTATTATGCAATCAATAAATGAACAATATCATTATCTGCCAAAACATGTTCTTAAATATGTATCTCAAGAGTTAAAAATACCGGTTTCACAGATTTATCAAGTGGCTACTTTTTATACAACGTTTTCTTTAAAACCCCGTGGTAAACATCTAATTAAAGTTTGTATGGGAACCGCATGTCACGTGCGAGGGAGTCCAAGAGTACTTGATGAAATACAACGTCATCTGAACATAAAAGCAGGTGAAACTACAGAGGATGGTTTATTTACTCTAGAGACCGTTAATTGCCTAGGTGCTTGTGCTATTGGTCCTGTCGTGGTTATCGATGATACATATTATATGATAAAACCTGGAGAATTTGCACAAATATTGAAAAAAGCTACTGATAAAGAGGTTTTACCCGTTGTATCAGAGGTGAAAAAATGAGTGATAACCCAAATGTATCAAAAAAATCTTTTTCACCTCAGGACATGATAAAGAAATTGGGGCTTAAACGGATTGAATCAATAACAGAAATGCAGAATATCAGTTCAAACCTTATAAAACAAAAAAACAATGAAACAAAACGAACAATTGTTGTTGCTGGAGGAACGTGTGGTCGTGCTGCCGGATCTTTAGATATTTATCAAGCTGTTAGCGATGAAATTGAAAAAAAAGGGTTATCAAAAGCGGTTGCTGTTCGCAACAGTGGATGTATCGGTTACTGTGATCAGGAACCAATCATACTTATCTTGCCAGAGCGTATATTTTATCCAAAAGTAGATCCTTCAAAGGTTTCTGATATTATTACTGACACAGTTAACGATGGTAAGGGTGTTAAAGAACTTTTATATAAGGATCCCGCTACCGGCAAAAGTATTCGGTGTTTAGATGATCTGCCTTTCTATAAAAAACAAGTTAGGATTATCTCAGGCAATAATGAGTTTATAGATCCAACCAAAATATTTGATTATATTGCAGCTGGTGGTTATTCAGCCTTGGTTAAAATCTTAAAAGAAAAAACCCGTCCAGAAAAAATCATTGAAATGGTTTCGAAAGCTGGTCTTAGAGGACGAGGTGGAGCAGGATTCCCTACAGGCAGAAAATGGGAATCAGCAAGAAAAGCATATGCGCAAGATAACATAAAATATGTCATATGCAATGCTGATGAAGGAGACCCTGGAGCATATGCAAATCGGGGTCTTTTAGAAGCAAATCCCCATAGTGTTTTAGAAGGATTAATAATTGGTGCTTATAGCATAGGATCAAATCAAGGTTATATCTACGTTAGAGAAGAATATCCCTTAGCAATTGAATATTTTGATCTTGCTATTAAAAGCGCAGTTGCTTTAGGGCTTCTTGGAGATAATATTTTAGGTTCTAGTTTTTCATTTAACATTAAAATTTCAAAGGGCGGTGGAGCGTTTGTTTGTGGAGAATCAACAGCTCTTACAGCATCTATAGAAGGGAAAGCAGGGGAACCTAGAGTTAAACACATCCATAGTACTTCGAAAGGATTATTTGAACGACCTACGGTGCTTAACAATGTAGAAACCTGGGCTAATATACCCGTAATTGTGAACAAAGGCAATCAATGGTATGCTAAGATAGGTACTCAGGGAAGTAAAGGTACCAAGATATTTTCCGTTGTAGGTAATGTCAACAACACCGGACTTGTCGAGGTACCAATGGGGGTCACCATTAGAGATATAGTGTATGAGGTAGGAGGCGGTGTTAAAGATGGAAAAAAATTTAAAGCAGTTCAAATCGGAGGGCCTTCAGGAGGCTGCATACCTCCAAAACATATAGATCTTCCAATTGATTATGATAGCCTTACTGATGCAGGTGCTATGATGGGTTCCGGTGGCATGATTGTAATGGATGAAGGAACCTGTATGGTTGATGTTGCAAAATATTTTGTAAACTTTTTAAAAAATGAATCATGCGGTAAATGCACACCATGTCGTGAGGGTTTAGTGCAGATGCATGGGATATTAACCGATATTACAGAGGGAAGAGGAAAAGAAGGGAGTCTTGAATTACTCGAGGAGTTAGCAGAGGTAGTAAAAGATACATCACTATGTCAGCTAGGTGCAACGGCTCCAAATCCTATTTTGACAACATTGCGATATTTCAGAGAAGAATATGATGCACATATAAAAGATAAAAAATGTCCTTCTCATGTTTGTAAATCACTAATAAGGTACACTATAGATGAAAAGAACTGTGTGGGCTGCCAAGTCTGTGCAAAAAAATGCCCTGTAAATGCGATATCAGGTAAAACTAAACAAATTCACATCATTAATCAAGAAACTTGTATAAAATGCGGACTTTGCTTTGATAGTTGTAAATTTAGTGCTGTGGAGGTGGATTGAAATAGTTTTAGTAATTATTGATGGAAGAGAATTTGATGCATCTCCAGATGAAACAGTGTTAGAGGTAGCTAAAAAGAATAATATTTTCATTCCAACGCTTTGTCATCATCCATCTATTGATCCCTATAGTTCATGCAGGCTTTGTATTGTAGAAGTAATACAGAAAGGATGGTCAAAAGTTACTGCAGCATGTAGTCTTCTGGTTAAAGAAGGAATGCAAATCAGTACAAGTTCGCCACGGGTTGATAGATCTAGGAAAATGTTGATGGAACTTTATCTAGCTAGATGCCCTAATTCTGAACAAATAAAAGAACTTGCACATAAACTAGGAGTAAAAAAATCTCGATTTAAAACATATACAGAACAAGATACTAAATGCATTTTATGCGGTCTTTGTGTAAACGTTTGTGACCAGGTAATGCAAGTAGGAGCGATAGGTTTTGCTCATCGTGGAGCAAAGCGAAAGATAACACCTCCATTTCAAGAACATTCACAGGTATGTGTAACCTGTGGCGCCTGTGCATTTGTCTGTCCAACTCAATGCATAAATCTTTCAGATATTAGCTCAAATAAAGCTGATCCTCTAAAAAGCGATTTTGATGCAGGGCTTTCCCAACGAGGCGCAATACATATCCCTTTTCCCCAGGCCATACCAAATATTCCCATTATTGATAAAGAAGCATGCATGTATGCATTAAATGGTAATTGTAAATCCTGTGAAAATTTCTGTGAGAAAGCGGCTATTAAATATGATCAAAAAGATGAAGAAATCAAAGTAAACGTAGGATCAGTAATACTATCTCCGGGATTTGAAAAATATGAGCCACCTAGAGGAGATAGCTATGGATATCGAGTGTATCCAAATGTTCTCACGAGTGTTGAGTTTGAACGAATGCTTTCTTCATCAGGCCCTTATAATGGCCATATCACTCGGATATCAGATGGAAAAGCGCCTAGAAAGATAGCATGGTTGCAGTGTATCGGTTCACGTGATGAAAGCTGCGAGAGACTTTACTGTTCATCTGTTTGTTGTATGTATGCAACCAAAGAAGCTGTAATTGCTAAAGAGCACCAACCAGGTGTTGATACTCATATCTATTTTATGGATATGCGATCTTTTGGTAAAGATTTTGAAAAATATTATGATCGAGCTAAAGACGAACATGGCGTTATCTACAGAAGATGTCGCATACCTAGAGTAGAACAGGACAGAAAGACAAAAAATCTAACCATACGATATGTAGATGAGAAAGGAATTCTGCAAAATGAAATCTATGATATGGTCGTTTTATCAGTTGGATTGCAACCATGTAAAGAAATTGTTACACTAAGTGAAATAGTAGATATTAACCTGAATCAATATGGTTTTATTGAAACAGATCAATATATACAGGTTCAGACTTCTAGAAAAGGGATCTATGCATCGGGTACCGTAACAGAACCAAAAGATATTCCTGAAAGTGTTATACAGGCTTCAGCTGCTGCTGCAGAAGCTGCAAAAGATATTTATAATTTAAGGGGAACAAAAATCATAGAAAAAGAATACCCTGAAGAAAAAGATGTTAGCAATGATATCCCAAAAATAGGGGTATTAGTTTGTCATTGTGGTATTAATATAGCCGGAGTCGTTGATGTTAAAAAGATTGTGGAAGAGGCAAAAAAACTACCATTTGTAGCATACGCTGATGATAGTCTATATACATGTTCACAGGACTCAAATGAAACAATAAAGGAGAAAATTAGAGAACTTGGGTTAAACCGTATCGTTATAGCATCATGTACACCACGTACACATGAGGCATTGTTCCAGGATACTCTCAGAGAATCTGGTCTTAATCCTCATCTTTTTGAGATGGCAAATATCCGGGATCAGAATTCATGGGTTCATAAGAATAATCCAGAAGATGCGACGAAAAAAGCAATTGATTCTATGCGTATGGCTGTTGCAAAAGCAGCAGATTTATGTTCAATTCATCACCTCAAAATACCAGTTGTAAATCGCGCACTGGTCATTGGTGGAGGTATTGCAGGAATGCATTCTGCTCTAGCCATTGCAGATCAAGGATTTGAAGTGTTTTTAACTGAAAAAGAGGCTGAGTTAGGAGGCCATCTAAAGGACATCTATCTTGGTGCGAGTGATGAGAATCCACAGAATCTATTAAAACAAACAATTCAAAAGGTTAAAAATCATCAAAAAATAAAGATTTTTACTAACTCTACCATAAAAAATATTTCAGGCTATGTCGGTAATTTCAAATCAGTAGTAATATCAAAAAATAAAAAATCTACGATAGAGGTTGAGCATGGCATCATTGTTGTTGCAACAGGGGGTTTACCATATCAACCTACTGAATATAATTATGGTAAAAACAAAGATATAATGACGCAGACTGAATTTGAAAAAAGTCTTTTTCATAACGAATCCAGCTTAAAAAAATTAAACGAGATCATTATGATTCAATGTGTTGGATCAAGAAATAAGGATCATCCATATTGTAGTCGCATATGTTGTTCGCAGGCTTTAAAAAATGCATTAAAGCTTAAAGAAATAAACCCAGATGCGTGCATATACATTTTATACAGGGACATCAGAACATATGGTTACAGAGAGGATTTATTATACAATCAAGCAAGAAAAAAAGGAATTTTATTTATTAGATTTGACGATGATGATGAGCCGAAAGTCACAATAAATAATGGTAAAATAAAAATAAAAACCTTTGATCATATTCTTGATAGAGAACTGCACTTTAATGCTGATAAATTAATTTTAAGTACCGGCATTATACCGGGGGAAAATTCCTCTCTTGCTCAACAATTAAAGGTTCCATTAACCCAAGATTCATTTTATGCTGAGGCACATGTTAAACTTCGACCTGTTGATTTTTCAGCAGATGGAATTTATCTTTGTGGTCTAGCCCACAGCCCACGATTTATTGAAGAATCAATTCTTCAAGCAAAGGCAACTGCTGCAAGAGCAGCAACAATTTTATCAAAAGAATATCTAGAGACAAAAGGTAATATTGCACGCATTAGAAATAGAAATTGTGTTGCCTGTAAACAATGTATTGAAATTTGTCCGTATGATGCGATCAGTTTTGATGATGAAAAACAACTAGCTGTTGTAAATGAGATCCTCTGTCAGGGATGTGGCGCCTGTGCAACTATTTGCCCAAGTGGTACAACTCAGCAGAATACATTTACCAAAAAACAGCTCTTATCAATGATTGATGCTTGTTTGGAGTGAAAAAAATATGAGTGATGAAAAAAAGATTGATACCAAAGAATTTGAACCTAAAATAGTAGGATTTCTCTGTAATTGGTGTTCCTATGCCGGAGCTGATCTTGCAGGAACCAGTCGAATACAATATCCACCAAATGTAAGGATAATTCGTGTGATGTGCTCAGGATCAGTTGATTCTATGTATATACTACGTGCTCTTCTTCAAGGTGCAGATGGCGTGTTTATAGGTGGTTGTCATCCCGGTGATTGCCATTACATAGATGGTAATTATAAAGCCAGACGTAGAATGGTTCTTCTTCAAAATATACTTAAAACATTAGGAATTGAAAAAGAACGAGTATGGATTCGTTGGATATCTGCTTCGGAAGGACAAAAATTTGCAGATACCATGAAAGACATGACTGAGTCAATTAAAAAACTCGGACCAAACCCCATCGCAAAAAAATGGAATATTTAATGAGGTGAAAAAAATGACAACTCAAAAAATCTTACCTGTCAAAAACAGCGATATTAATAGTGCAATTAATCAACTACTTAAACAATTATTAGAAACAAAAAAAATATCTGCAGTGTTAGCTCCACAAAATGTTCCATCTAAAAAAGTCAGCTTTCCTGTTTTAATTTCAGATCCTAATAAGCTTGATACCAATATATTTGCACCTGTTCTACCGGTATCAACAGCTAAAATGATATCAAAAATCACTAAGTTTCAAGCTTCAGAAAAACCAATAGCAGTCATTCTTCACCCATGTCAAATGAAAGCATTGATTGAATTAGTTAAATTAAATCAGGCTAATCTAGATAATGTTATTACTATTGGTATTGACTGCCCTGGTACTTTTTCACTAAACTCGTATGCAGGGCTTGCTGAGAAAAGTAATCCTTTAGAAATGATTATTGATGATATGCAATCAAATAGTGAAAAAACAAATAAATATCTACGTTCTGCATGTCTTGTGTGCAATGAACCTGTTGCCAGTAATGTAGATGTCAACATTGGTATTTTTGGGATGGATATCAAAAAACAAGTATTACTTGAGGCAGGTAGTGATGCAGGTAAAAATTTAATTAAGGATATTAAACTTGACGATTTTAAAAATGGTAAAAAACGTAATGCATTTATTGAACAACTCATTGAAAAACAGACAAAAAAGTTACATGATTTTATAAAACAAAAAATATCGGGTAGTAATATAGAGAAGATAACAGCCTTGTTTGATACCTGTGTTAATTGCCATAACTGCATGCGAGTTTGTCCAATCTGCTACTGTAGAGAATGTTTATTTGATTCATCTGTTTTTGATGCTGAAGCATATAAATATCTTAAAAAATCAGAGAGTAAAGGCTTGTATAAAATGCCTGATGATTCATTACTCTTTCATCTAGGGCGGATGAACCATATGATTTTATCTTGTGTAAAATGTGGTCTTTGTGAACAGGCGTGTCCTATGGAGATTGCACTTATGGATGTTTTTATTCCTACAGCAGAGAATTCTCAGGAAGAGTTTGGGTATCATCCTGGTAAAAATCCTAAAGAAAAAATACCTATGATTGTGTATCGTGAGGATGAATATGTAGATGTTGGAGAACAATAGATATGAAGATAATTGACACTAAAAACATTGATCCAAAATTTAAATACGAGATCGCAAAACAAGAAGGTGGAGAAGGAATTTTAAAATGTTTCGCCTGTGGTTGTTGTACTGCTCGTTGTCCGGAGATGGATGTTAAACCTGAGTGGAATCCCCGTGTTATCATTCGTAAGGCATTATTTGGGTTAAAAGATGAAGTGTTATCTAGTGAGTTTGTTTGGGTGTGCAGTTCTCATTATCGATGTCTTGAGAAATGTCCACAAAAAGTTAATGTTAAAGAAGTCATGAATGCTGTTCGTAATGCACGTCTTGATGAGGAACAATTTGAGGATGCTACCGCAGTTACATGCAAAAAAATTCTTGATTTTAGTTTTAAATACAAAATAGTACAGGATGAGTCAGGTAAAGAATTGTATGAATGTTTTTCCTGTGGCACCTGTACAGCAGGTTGTCCTGAGCGAGAGCTAAATGAGTTATATTCACCTCGCAAGGTAATTAAAAATGTTTTACTTGGAAATAAGAAAGAAGTTTTTGATAATAAATTTGTTGAAATATGTTCCACCCATCATCGCTGTATAACTCAATGTCCTCAAGGAGTTGAAATTCCTAAATTGATGAGTGCGATACGAACGATAGCTGAAAAAAATGGTTATGTGAGGCCTTAGATTTATTATGGTGAAAAAAACAGAAAAAATAGGTGCTGTCGCTGTTATCGGCGGGGGAATTACTGGTGTGCAATCCGCGCTTGATTTAGCAGATATGGGCTTTAAAGTATATCTTTTAGAAAAAAGCCCCACTATTGGCGGTATTATGGCACAATTGGATAAAACATTTCCAACTAATGATTGCTCCATGTGTATTTTATCTCCTAAACTTGTTGATTGTTCACGTCATCCAAATATAGAGCTTCTGACATTAACAGAGGTTTCTAAAATAGAAGGTGAACCAGGTAATTTTAAGGTAAATGCTATTCAGAAACCTCGATATATTGATATTGAAAAATGTACAAGTTGCGGGGATTGTGCCCGTGTATGTCCCATAAAGCTACCAAGTGAATTTGAATTTGGATTATCAATTAGAAAAGCAGCGTATAAACCATTCCCACAAGCTATACCCAATGCCTTTCTCATTGATAAAGAAGGATATGATACCCATCGTGGTTGTGTCGATTGTGGGAAATGTGAAAAAGAATGTTCATCAGGAGCTATAAATCATAATCAAAAACCAAAAAATCTTAGCCTTTCCGTAGGTGCAGTAATTATAGCAACAGGATCTAGTCCTTTTAATCCAGAAATAAAACCTGAATTTGGCTATAAAAAATATCCAAATGTTTTAACAAGCATGGAATTTGAACGAGTGTTATCAGCATCTGGTCCATTTGAAGGAAAAATCATTAGACCAAGTGATAAAAAACCTCCTAAAAAAATAGCATGGATTCATTGTGTAGGCAGTCGAGATAAACAAGTTGGTAATGAATACTGTTCTGCGATGTGTTGCATGTATACCGCTAAAGAAGCCATTATTGCCAAAGAACATGATACAAACATTAACCCAACTATTTTTTACATTGACATTCGATCATTTGGTAAAGACTTTGATAAATATATTGATAGAGCAAAAAATGAGCATGGATTACGATATGTGCGCTCTAGAATTTCTGAGATAGATGAAGATCCCAAAACAAAGGATTTAATAATTCGATATGAAGATGATGCAGGACAATTTCAAGAGGAGCGTTTTGATCTTGTCGTGTTATCAATTGGTCTTTGTAATACCAAACAGCGTCGTGACGAACTTTCTGAAAAACTAGGTTTCAAGGTTAATGATTTTGGTTATATTCAAACAAGTAATATAGACCCAGTATTCATAAAACCTGGAATTTTCGCTGCTGGTTCCTTTGTTGAGCCACAGGCAATACCTGAAAGTGTTATGCATGCATCAGCTGCTGCTGCACATGCAGCCGCTTTATTAAAAGATGTGCGAAATACTCTTGTGACAGAAAAAAAATATCCTGCACAGCGAGACGTCAGTCTTGAAAAACCAAGGATCGGTGTATTTATTTGTCATTGTGGAATAAACATTGGCGGGGTTCTTGACATTAATGAGATTGTTAACGATACAAAAAAACTTGATGATGTTGTTTTTGTTGATGCTGCAGTATATACTTGCTCAGAGGATAGCCAAAAAAAGATAGCTGATGTGATTAAAAAATATAATTTGAATCGATTAGTTGTAGCTGCCTGTACTCCTCGTACGCATGAACCACTTTTTAAGAATAGTTTACGTGAAGCAGGTCTGAATCCTCATCTTTTTGAAATGACCAATATACGAGAGCATTGCTCATGGGTTCATAGTGATAATAAAAAACTTGCAACAGAGAAAGCAAAAAAACTTGTTGAGATGACAATTGCAAAAACAAGGTTTTTGCAACCCATCTGTGAATCTACGATACCGGTTACTCAGAAAGCACTGGTTATTGGTGGTGGTATTGCAGGTATGACTGCTGCTCTTTCTCTTGCCAATCAAGGATATGTTACAGCATTAGTTGAACGTGAATTAGTTCTTGGTGGTTATTTGAACAAGGTTTATTTTACTGTTGAAGGCATTGATGTGAAAAAAATATTAGAAGAAACCATTGAAAAAATAAAGAAGAATAGTTTAATCAATGTCTATACAAATTCAGAGGTAGTATCAGTAAATGGGTATGTTGGAAGCTATGAATCTAAGATTAAAACAAAACAGGGCATTGAACCATTTAACCATGGTGTCACTGTTGTAGCAGTTGGTGCACAGCAATATACTCCAAGTTCGTTTAATTATGGCAAAAACCATCAGGTATTATCCCAATCAGAATTAGAGAAAAAACTATCTGATGAAAAGCCAGGGCAGATAGCTGATGGTGCAGTGTATGTGATGATTCAATGTGTTCAATCTCGTGATGAACATCGACCATACTGTAGTCGTATTTGTTGTATGCAGGCATTGAAAAATGCGTTGAAAATCAAAGAATTAAATCCTTGTGCTGAGGTTTTTATTCTGTATAGAGATCTTATGACCTATGGTTTCCGTGAGATTTATTACAAGAAAGCGCGTGAAAAAGGAATTATGTTTTTACAATATGATACGGAGAAAAACCCTATTGTTTCTGATACTGGTGATTGTTTAGTTGTTAAAGTTTTTGAGCCTATGCTTTCTAAAAATATCGAGATTCCTGCTAATTATCTTATATTATCAACAGGTCTTGATCCTGATGAATCTGCAAAGCATATTTCAAAAATGTTAAAGGTACCTGTAAATAGTGATGGCTTTTTTTTAGAAGCACATGTAAAGCTTCAACCTGTTGATTTTAGCACAAGAGGTGTTTTTTTAGCAGGTAACTGTCACACACCAAAATTTATGGCTGAATCTATTTATCAAGCTCAGGCTGCTGCGGCACGTGCTGCCTCTATTCTTTCACAACCAAGTCTTACTGCTGAACCAAATACAGCTTATGTCGATGAAGATTTATGCTCAGGTTGTGGTGTTTGTATCTTTACATGTCCGTATAAAGCAATTGAATCAATACAAGAAATTAAAGATGGTAAAAAGAACTCTCATGCAAAAGTTAATCCTGCTCTTTGTATGGGCTGTGGATCATGTATTGGATGCTGTCCTTCAGGTGCTATGCAACAATATGGATTTAAGGATAAACAGATACTTCCTATGATTGAAGAAGCAATATAACTTCATTTTAGTTTTTTTAAAAAAGAGAAAGAGGGGGGTTATTTTTTTTCTACTCCGCCCCATTTGGTAATAAATAGTATACCAAAGACAGCTATGAGAGTTATTACAATAGCTACAACAATACCAATAATTAAGGATGTTGTGTCAGCAAATCCACCTTCTTGCCAAAAGCCTGCAAGTTTCATTGCCCCCATAATTATATCTCTCCAGATTAGAGCAATAATAAAACCAAACGCTCCAGCAATTGCTACTGCTATCGTGCTTTTTACTTCTTTTACCGTTACCATTTTTTACCTCCCAATAATTTTATTTTTAAAGGCATAACATTCATGTGATTAAAAATATTTCTTTTTTTATTTGAATTTCAGGTAACTGACTTTCAAAATTTTGGATTAAAAGAAATTATAATGAGGTGCAATTTAATAATCAATGATTTTAACCAAAGTATATTATGATTATCAATTAAAAAATGAGGATTATTCCTCAAATTTTGCGTATTCACAAAGAATATAATATGTTGGTCCGATAATTGCGTTTAATCGCCAGTAAAAATGGGTTTCATTTGCAACACCTATACCTGCAACATAGGTTCCATTACCGGTTTCAGCACTCACGACTCCACCGATAAAAAAGACCCAGATCATTAAACCCCCGATAAAACCTGTTGCATTTGTTACATTAAATTCTGCAAATCCAGCCTCTAAACGTCCAACACCAGGTTGATTAGCAAAATAGCCTTTCACCCATCCAATCGGTGGTAGCGGGACTCCAAGAACATTTAATCCCCATACACCACTAAAATTTCCTGCAGCCCAATCTGGTGGTGTATTATTTTCATAACTTGTTGAAATGGATCTTTCTATGATTTGATGTTGAAGACGATGTTGTTTATGTAGTGGAACTGCCATCATTGTTGGCATACCAAGTAATAAAAAACAAATTCCTATAACAATAAGTATCTTTTTCATGTAATAGACCTCCCTTATTAATATAATAAATAAAATTATAATTTAAGTAATTATTGGTTTATTCAATAAAATTGGGGAGGGGGAATAAATTTGTATCCAACAAAATTTCTAAGAATTGAAAAATATAGGGATGATTCTTTAACAGATCAAAAACTAAATGATACATAAGCAGAGTTGTTTTTACTGTTGCAAGAGAGACTAAAATACTACATGAATTATTTTCATTATTGATATCAACAATTTTTACATATCCGCCGTATTTTTCTTGTTTTACATCTGGAGCTTTAACAGATACCTCAATTGTAACAGGACCATCTTCAGGAGATAATTGTTGTCCTTGATGCGGAGAAAAAGTCCATTCACCCCATTCAGGGTATGATTCAATCTCCCAGTCAATCGTAGAATGTGGTAAACCACTATTTTCTATTGAAAAACTCCCGTACACTATTGTTCCTGGTTTTACATCAGTCCAATGTAAAAAACCATTTCCCTTAAGATCAGAATCTGCGGTATCATCATAGATATCGACAATTATTCCTTCAATCACCGTTAAATCATAGGGTAATTCACTAGGAATATAATACCATCCGTCATGAGGTCCGCCCCATCCAAAATTAACATGATATCTGCCATCTTGATCAATACCATCTACAACCATATGATGTCCAACTGTCCATTGCTCATTTACCACAGCAATATGAACAGGGAGACCATTTTGGATATTTTGATTCATTCTATCAAAAAGATCAGGATCATTTTCAGTAAGTAATTCTACATCTGTAAAATTGAATCGTTTATACGCCGTATAGGTTTGCATAACTCCATAGGTTCCTGAGACACTAGAAGAATAGACTTGTTTTGATGCAACTCCACAAGAAAAAACAAGAGCTGCGATATCATTAGTGGTGGGAGGTATTTGGTTTTCATAATGAATCATAAGATCGTTAAGATACGTATTTAACTGTGGATATGATGGAAAATCATAGGTTAAATGATCATTATCAATCCAATATTTATTTGTTCCAAAATTATGATAATAATCATCACTATCATTAAACTGTATATTCTTTGTTGTATGGTGATAATTTATAATTTGGGCCATTGCAACAGCAGGGCAACCTGCAATACTGCGAGTCCCTGTGCTTAAATCCATAGGGCAAAAATTGTTATATGGGACATTTTGAGACCATTGCGTAGTAAGAAAACCCCCATACGAAGTGGTTTGTTTAAAAAATTCATCTTGAATTTCAAGAGTTAAAATCATTTCTGAACTAGCATTTGATAAAAAACTATCAGATAGTGCATTTGTTTGTATACTTGTGACAAATCCTGTTGAACTGATACTTAATAATAAAATTAAGATAAGACTAAATATAATCAATCTTTTTGTTTTCATGTATAACGCTCCATTAAAGATGATATTAGAATAAATTTTTATCTATATAAATATATCATAAAAAATGTGTAAAATCCTTGATAAATTGGTGTAACATATTTTCTTAAACGGTATATATCCTAGTAAATAAACTAAACATTAAGGGAATAGATATCACTGAGAAAAGAAAACTAGAGATGATAAATTGATTGACAAGTTCATGATTACCTTTGGCTCGTTGAGTGAAAATAGAAACAGGTGTAATTGGTGGAACAGCGCTTTGTAAAAGCAAGATAAGTGCGATATAAAAAGGAGGTTGAAGTAGATAAATAAATCCTAAAATAATTAAGGGAAACACAATATTTTTAATCACAACAAACTTAAGAATTTCTGATAAATAAATGGTTCCTTTATGTTGATAATTCAGATACATATTACCCCCGATCACCAGCATTATAACAGGTACTGCAAGCGCTGCTAATAACTGAAAAATTGATATAATAAAATTGGGGATTAACTTTTGAAATCCTATTAATCGAATACTCATTGCAAGTAGTGTTGCGATAAGAACAGGATTAAAGATTTTTTTAAACGATATCTTCTCAATTTTTTTATTAAAAAAGAGATAATAGGTATTAAAAAAAAGTGCAGGATAAAAAAGGGTGAATAAAAACAAGGCAGCGATATAAAAAGAATCGCCACCATACAAACCAGTTAAAATAGCAAGGGGCATAAATATACCATTTTGAAAAAATAATGATAAAGAAAATTCACTACGTGTCTCTTTTTTTGATACATATCTAAAACCCATTGTTAATAAAAAAATAATTCCCGTAAAACCAAGCCACCAAATCGGAAGCATCCACCAATCAGGAGCTTCAGATGGATTAAAAAACAACAATATATTCACAAAAACAAGACTAGGTAATGCAATATCAAGAGCTAGTGATGATAAAGAACCTAACACGTTTTCAGCGATGATTTTTCGGCTCATGATAAAAAAACCAATCAAGCCGATACCTAAGAGGACGACAACTGATTCAAATACTGTTATAGTTATATTCATAATCCATCATTTTATTTTGTTTGTGATATTTGAGCGTCAACATATACTTTTCTTGTTCGAGGTCCATCTCCCTCATAAAAGAAGATATGTTGCCAGGTTCCAAGAATTATTCTTCCGTTTTTTACAATAACGCTAACTGATGGGCCTAGTAGACTTGCTTTAATATGAGCATCACTATTTCCCTCGCCGTGTCTATAGTTTGAATGATATGGTATCAGTTTTTCTAAGGTATTAATAATATCATATTGAACAGAGGGGTCAGCTCCTTCATTGATGGTAATAGCTGCGGTTGTGTGAGGCACATAGATACAAAGTTGTGCATTAGTAATAGCATGGTCATCTAGTAGGCTTTGTATTTCTGAAGTAATATCTATCATTTCATTTCTTTTTTTTGAAGAAACCGTAATCTCCCACATAACTACAGCGTATTATTCATTCCTATAAAACATATTTGATACTTTAAAAATAGATTCTTTTAAAGAAAGGTTTGGTAAAAAAAAACAAATTTGAAAAAAATATTTATAAACTATTAACTGTTTAGCATGGTTATGGATGACATCTCAATTATTGAATATAAAGATTTTGACCTTGAAAATTCAATGCTCATCGTTGCTTTTCCGACTGTAGGTCTTATCAGCTCAATAGCAGGGCATTTTATTATTAATTCGTTAAAACTTGAATTAATCGGTTCGATTTCTTCAGGACATTTCACGCCAGCAGCGGTAATACATAAAACCATACCATCTCCGCCTGTGAGAATCTATGCTGGGAAAAAGAAATGCGGTCCAGATAATTCTTGTAGCAATATTGTAATCATTATCTCAGAGTTTATGCCCTCTGCAGAAGTGATTAAGCCTCTTGTGGAAAAAATATTTCGATGGGCAGAAAAGAAAGGATGTAAAATCATTCTCACTCTTGAAGGAATGCATACGAGTAATGATAAAGAAAAGAAACCTAAGGTTTTTGGCGTTGGAACAACTGATCAAATGAAAAAGATGCTAAAAAAATTTAATATAAATCAAACCCAAGAAGGAATGATAACCGGTGTAACAGGAGTGCTTCTCTACGAAGGAGTTCATAAACAACGAAATATCTTATGCCTTCTTGCCGGCACCCAAGTCAAATATCCTGATTCAAGAGCAGCTGCATCACTACTTGAACAAGTTGATAAAATGCTACCGGCAATAAAAATTGATCCTAAACCACTGTATGAAGCTGCAAAAGAAATTGAAGATAAAATACTACAATCAATTGAACAATCAAAACCAACAGCTCCAACGATTCAACCAGCGCCATATTCCATGTATCATTAACTATCATGTTGAATACTGGTTATGAAATCTGAATTTGTCCAGTTTTTTACGTGTCGGTCGAGTGGTTTCATCATGTTGTTGTTTCTCAGAAAGATTTGAATCAACAGTATCTGAA
Organism: Thermoplasmatota archaeon; assembly: GCA_046496795.1. Classification (GTDB taxonomy): domain Archaea; phylum Thermoplasmatota; class E2; order DHVEG-1; family DHVEG-1; genus JAUWYM01. The sequence goes on along the minus strand of JAWOGM010000056.1, from coordinate 5,178 downwards.
TGCTTGCCAACAATAACAAGGGTGATGACTTCTAAATCATCATCAATTTTAAGGATTTCTCTGACTTTTTTTGGGCTAAACCCTGCGATAGGATGAGCAACTAAATCGAGTTCAGTTGCCCGAAGTATAAGAAATGCTGTTGCAAGTCCTACATCAAATTGATAATACAACCGATCACGAATAACACAATCATAATCTTTTTTGCTAACAACCGCGATAATTAACGAAGCGTTATATGCCCATTCATTACCCGTGGATAAACATTGGCGCATGTTGAGTAGGTTTTCTTTTTCATATACAAAAATATAGCGCCATGGTTGATTATTAAAACATGACGGGGATAGTTGCGCACAAGATGATAAATCATCGATTAGTTGTTGGGTAATAGGGACTGGTTTTAATGAACGGTATGCTCTTCTTTGTTGTATGGCTTGTTTTACATCCATAGCTTAAAACCTCAGCTATAATTTTTTGTAATACTGTTATATTTTTTTTTAAAGTGCAAATACTCTATAAGAATTATTTAACACTCATAGTCTTTAAAACAGTAATAATTTCGTTTATATCAGGGAGCTGGGAAATGGGATAAATTTGAATATATTCAACTACACCTTGTTCATCGATGATAATATTTGCACGCTCTGAAAAACCCTCATCTCTAAATATACCTAATTGCTGAGCAACACCTCCATGAGGCCAAAAATCACAGAGTAGTTGTGTATGTGTTATGTTAAGAGTTTTTGCCCATGCTTTTTTTGATGGAACAGAATCTATACTTACCCCAACTGCAATGGTTTGTAATTGCTCAAAGACTTCGAGTTTATCTTCAAGTGATTTCATTTGCTGTGCACAAACCGGTGTCCATGCTAAAGGATGAAAGGAGAGAAGAATCTTTTTTCCTTTATGCTTGGATAAAATAAATTTATTTTTATTCTGATCAGATAAGCTAAAATCTTTAGCTTTTTCCCCTGTGTTAATACATGTTTTTTGGATCATAACCATCTTCTAAGCAAGAACTATTTATCCACTGCGAGACTCATCACAAGCATCTTCTGATTGCATTGATCGTGCATGTTCAGCATGAGCAGGTTGCATACAAGGCTCCAATGGTAATTGATTCATTTCTTTCTCACAACATAATGGAATAGTGTCCTTTGAACTGGTGACTGTTTTTTTACATATACTACATTGATATTTCTTTTCTTTTTGCATAGTTACCACTCTCATTTTTAATAGGCGAGTAACCAAATAGAAGTTACTGTTATTTAATAGTACTGTTGTTTTTGTATTATTGTAAGACAATGTCATTTATCTTATCGATGATGCTCTTTTTTTCTGCATCAGATAATGCATCATCAAGTTTTGGATACAGATGCTCTTCTTCATAATTTTTATGACTTATTAACAACTCAGAAAAACTGGATAAATCCTTTGGAATACGTTTTTTACGGATATCCTCACGAATCAATGAGAGTTTATTAAGAAGTACGTTATGTTGTTTGGTAAGTTCAGGTAACATTTTATATCCTTGATATACATCCTCTGGATTATACATCGTAAAAATCGCTTTTTCCTCAGTAAATAAATGTTTTTCTAACGCCCATTCAAATCTATGAAACGATTGAATTAAATCAGCATCTTCATTACTACTTTTGTCTTTAAAATCATGAAGTAGTTTTTGAATTACTGCATGATCACGCATCATAACTTTAACAATAGAATATTGCTCATTCATACTATACTATCCCCTATACATTTTTTTATATAAACCCATAACAACTTGCACTATAAAATTGTTATAGCTTTTTTTTATTTATTTCAATTTAGCCTGTAATCTCTCAATTGCTTGTTTTACATTATCTGATTTAACAATAAATGAACCAGACACAAACATATTTGCACCAGCATTATACGCTTGTTGTATGGTTTGATCAGTAATACCGCCATCAACCTCAATATCTAATAGCGGATACTGTTCCCGGAGTTGCTTAACTTTTTCAAGAGCTTTGGGTAAAAAAGGACTGCCGTAAAACCCAGGATTCACCGTCATAATTAAGATTTCATCAATATCAGTAATATAATCCTTAACAACATCAAGAGATGTTTCAGGATTAAAGACAAAACCTACTCGTTTATTTTTGTTTTTAATAGATTTAATAATCTTAGAAAAATTGCTAACAGATTCAACATGAACAAGAATAGTATCAACTTTATCCCCATGTTTTTCAATCCAAGACAATGGATCATTAATCATAAGATGCGCTTCAAAACAACAGTCTGAAGCAGGAAGAGAAAAATCAAAATCATTAGAGTTATTTTCAACAAATTTTCCATCCATCACATCGATTTGAATAATATCAACAAAATGTTTTACTTTGTTTATTTTATCATGTAGTTCTTGTTGTGACGTAGCAATTACTGCCGGAATAATATATACATTATTGTTCATGCCGCTTCATTCAACCTTCATTTTTTTATTTTTCTTTTTCTAAATTGTTCTGTATAGCAGCATAACATGCCCCATACAAACTGATATCATAATTTAAAATAACATACATTGGGATGTTTTTTAAAACATTATTTCGTTTCTCTGAATAATTAAATTCATCCAAAAACAAATGTGTTGAAAACAAATCACTATTTTTAGAAGCAATACCACCTGCAAGAAAAATACCACCCGTAGCCATGATATCTAAGGCATAGTTTTTCGCGCATCGTGCATAAAAACAAGTAAAGAGTTCAAAGGTTTTCCGACAGATCTCATCCTCATGGCGATATTTGGAGATCATCGCTGCTTTATCCTCTGAATTAGCAATAAGAGAATGAATGGTATTCTCTTCTGGTTTTTTTTGATGAAGAAGAAATGAATATATACATTCAATTCCTGATCCGGATAAAATATCCTCATAGCTAACTGGAGTGGTTTTATTTTTTATAAATTTAATAAAATCAATAAGTTTTTTTTCAGTATCACAATAAAAAACAATATCGCTATGACCACCTTCACTATGATGAGGAATATACTGTTGATTTTTTGTATCATAGGTTAAAAAACATTTACCAAGCCCTGTCCCTGCACCAATAATTGCTCTGTTTTGAGTAAGATGAGAAGAAAGAGATATCCCAGGTCGTATAGATATTACATCTTTTTCATTTGACAGATCAATACCGTTTAACCCATATCCAATCGCTTGAAAATCATTGATAATAAAAACAGAATTTAATGCTGTATGTTCAATAATTTCTTTAGCATTGACATTCCAGCTAACATTAGTCAACTGAGCATTATTTTTATCATCAGATATAACACCTGATGCTCCTATACAAGCATTACACACATCGATATCATAGTTTTCTTTACCATAAGAAAGAACCTGTTGAATGGCAGGAAGTAGTGATGGCAACTGTTTTGTATGAAATGTAAATTTTAAAAGAAGAAGAGGTAAACCATTTTGTATTGCGGATATCCCAATATTTATAGATGTCCCACCAACATCAACGCCTAGTACATAACTAGGAAACTGGTGAAAAGAATCAAAATATTTTTTGATTTGCATCTCATATTCAAAATTCATTGTATCATAAAATCATATGTATGTTTAATAGATTTTCCAAATTAAAAAAAAGAAAAAATGGATTATTTTAGGATTTCCAAAGTCCGTGTATATTACAATATTCACGAGCAGTAATTTTTTCTGCTCTTATCTCAAAGAATGCTTGTGGAGCATCACCTGGTTTTAAAAACTGTTTACAAGAACCATGCTCAGTTAACAACTCTATCCATTCAATATAATGTTTTTCTTCCATCGGATGGTTTTGATTTTGTCCAACTTTTACAAGAATTCCTTTCTCAGTTTTCTCAATATAGGGAACATGTTTTTCTGTTGAAGCATCCTGTGTTTTTTCTTTTAACAACTCCATTTCCTGCTCACAACACACTAAAGCGCCTACACCAGCATGAAGTATCTCTACAATATTACCACATACATTGCATTTATATATCTCATTTATTTTTGTCATAATACACCTTCACATTATTTTTTATCTTTTTGTTTATTTTTATAATCCTTTATCGCTTCATTGAGTGCATCAGCAGCAAGATTTGAACAATGCATCTTCTGAGGAGGAAGACCATCAAGTTCATTAGCAACATCATCTCTGGTGATATTTGTGGCATCATCGATATGTTTTCCTTTCGCAAGTTCAGTAACCATACTACTTGTCGCAATCGCAGAACCACATCCAAATGTTTTAAATTTAATATCAGAGATTTTATCATCTTTTACTTTGATAAAAATCTCCATCATATCCCCACAGACCGGGTTTCCAACTTTACCATATCCATCAGGATTATCTATTGTTCCAACATTGCGAGGATTCATGAAATGATCCATTACTTTTTTACTATATCCAACATTTGCCATACTAATTCAACTCTTTTTCATATTCACCAATTACTACTGATGTATTTTCTACTGTTTATATTTAAGCTAAGTACTTAAAGGTATTAATAATTTTCAGCCCAAAGCTCAAAGTAGGGTTGTTCATGTTGACATACCGGACATATCTCCACAGCTTCTTTTCCCTCATGGATATAGCCACAGTTTCGACATTTCCAATATGTCTTTTTATCTTTTTTAAAGACAGTTTTATTTTCAACATTTGCCAGTAATTTCTTATAGCGTGTTTCATGTCTTTCTTCGACTTCTGCAATACCTTCAAACATTGCTGCAATTTCATCAAAACCTTCCTCTTTTGCTTCTTTTGCCATCCGCGGATACATATCACTCCACTCATAGTTTTCACCAGACGCTGCTTCTTTAAGATTCTGTATGGTATTACCGATACCATTAAGTTTTTTAAAATGAAGTTTTGCATGTTCTTTTTCATTTTCAGCAGTCTCTAAAAATATTGCAGCTATCTGTTCATATCCTTCTTTTTTTGCAATCTTTGCAAAAAAGGTATATTTGTTTCTGGCTTGGGATTCCCCTGAAAAAGCTTCCCAAAGGTTTTTTTCTGTTTTCGTTCCTTTTAATTCTTTCATGTTTTCTTGCCTCCAAGATATTTTCTATTTAAACTATTAAATTAGGGGCCTGCATGAACCATTGGCCAATACACATCAGCATCATCAAATCGTTGCATACTTTCTTTTTCTGGGTCCAGTATTTTAAAATGACC
>JAWOGM010000093.1:0-3944 GCA_046496795.1 Thermoplasmatota archaeon | reverse complement strand
CATCTCATTTTTTTTCCTACATATTTTTTTCTGAATTTTTTTTATTCTAATATCTTTTTTTTCTAATTTTTTTATATTTTTTCTTTCTGATTGAGCTTTTTGAATATTATCTTTTTTTATTGGTTTTTGCATAACGCTTGTGATATGAGATATTTCTCCTGCTAATTTATCATTTTCAAAATAAGGTTTTGTTTCAATTTCAAAAATATATCTGGTATCATTTGGTTTTATAATCTCCATTGTATATGAAGGATTTGCATTTCCAATTAATTTAGATACATTACGAAGTCGAATATTTCTACGCGAATCTTCAGTCAAATTTTTTATCTCTTCAAGTTGCGATCCTATGAGATATTCTTTATCATATCCAAGTTGCTGACAAAAAGATCCGCTAACATCGATGAGTTTCCCTATTTTATTAACAATAAAGCTAGACGGCTGCTCATCAAAATTAACAGCTTTTTCCCTTTTCTCCATGAACTCACCAATCATGATAACTCCCTCACCCCTATAGAGCTAAAGACGTTACTCTTAGGTTTGATAATGCAGTATTATACTATTAATCTTTTTTAAATTTTTCATCAAGTAAATAAATAATTGTTATATGATATTTTTTCTAATAATTTTTTTTATTGGATAATTTAAGGTATTCATGATATTTCTTCGAATAAATCGCTTAATTTATCTTCAAATATCTATTTAAATAAAATGTTTTTAGCTATCTTTATAATTATTTAAATTCTTTATCAAAATAAAATGAAAACTATGTTTGAATAATATAGTATTGTTGTTTTTCACGTCTTAAAGTCTTATCGTCTATTTTTCCTAATTGTTTATTGGTATAAACGGCATGAAGGCAGGATCTCCATATAACTGATACATATTAAAGCTTGAATACTTTGGCCCCATATGTGTATCCCAGCCAAGAACAGGCTCTGGTGCATCAGTACCAATAGAACTTAATGGGGGACTCCACCACAGCTCCCAGTCTTTGTCTTGAGGAAGATATTGGTTCCGCGCATTGCGTAGTGATTCCCCAACGGATAGACCTTTAGCAAGATATGAAGTCATATCTGCGTATATTTTAGGACCAAGATGAAATTCAGGATAATTATTCTGCTCAGCTTTTCGTTCCCATTGTTTATGTCTCAACCATGTACCAATATCGGTATCTGCAAACGATGGTTTTTCAGGTAGATATCCTCCTGCAATATTGGCGCCACAAGTTGATGCAACCATTGCCCCAACACCGGCATGGATAATACCTTGACCAACATTAGCTTGCGGAGTGACTCCTGTAATCTTTCCACAGAAACAACTTTCAAGCCATAACACCGAAGGTCCCATTTCCAATGTTGAAGTTAATCGCGGATAATACTCTCCAATGCCTTTATGACCTGAACCAGGGCCCCAGAAACCAAACATAAAATACGGTGAGATAAATCGTTTATAAAACCGCTGCCAGAGATTAAGACCAAGAAAACTTGTTCCTGAAGAAACAAGATCAGATCCTTCCAAACCAAGGTTATAAATAGATCCGTGTCCGGTAAGCCATATTAAATTACTATTTTCCATAATTTCTCTACCTTTAACAACTCCTTCACCTGCATAATCTCTAATCTGTGAAGGAGAATAGGTAAACCTATTCCAGAGACTAGATGTTTTAATTTTACTTATTGCTTCATCACTAAAACCATCAAGCATAGCTTCATGATGAAATGCTGTATTTACGTTATAACCTAATTTCTCACCAATCTCATATTCAACAGCTTTAGAATAGATGTCACTATATCCTGTATCAATTTTCCAAGGAGGAATCGCAACATTTATTGTTGGATTCAAAAGATTAGTAATCAACGATAAAATTCCTCTAATACCCGGAATTCTATTAAGGAACATCAATGCCGCAGGTGCTCTAAAATCAATTCCACCACCATACAAATTTCCAAAGTTATATTTCCATCCACTTAAACCGTTAAGCATTTCATCATAAAACAATGAACGTAAAATTAACGCATTTGCATCTTGAACATCCCAGCCTGTAATACGTCCTACAATATTTTCAATATAGGGAAAACCTGTCGTGCTGTACATATCTGATGCCATATTGCTATAGTCATATTTTACAGGATCAATATTACCATAAATATTATCGCTTGGTGTCCCTCCCCCTGCAAAACCCTGGAAACCAACATATCCTATCGGGCCCACATCATTTTCATATATATATCGCGGAATAGCGGTGGTACCACCAACTATTGCAATATAAACTGGATTATCCTTGTAATGATCTGTCAAATATTCCAAATCATCAATTCTTTCATAAGGTAAATCAGCAATATTTGCAAGAAGTTGAATTAATGGTTGATGAATATTATCAACAATATGTTGATTAGATAGTGGGACTAAATCAATATTTCTACCAGCGATATAATATCCTGGACTTGTTGTACCCTGTTCTGTTAATATATCATCATCAGCAGTAAAAGAAAAATCAGTTTTTCCAAAGACAATACCATTGTAATTGGCAGCAAGATATGGTGCCACTGATGACAATCCTCCCATCATTTCATATACAGGATTATCTAACTGTTTTATGGTCACAGATGCAGAGACACGACCTTCATCTAAAAGAGCCCAACTGCCACTGGCTTTTATCTGAAATGTATCTCCTCCGCAGTCATAAAAAACCATCTCTAAAAATAATTTGTCTTCAATGACATTTCCTACTCTATCTCTTTTTGCCATAGCATTTGTGGTTTTAACATAACTCCATATTGATTCTCTATCAACTGGATTTATTGTAAATTCTGCAAAATCAGCAAATTCATCAACACCCTTAAGCTCATGATTGTATCCTTCAAATTGAATTAATGCATATTTATAATCATCAGGAATCCTAAACTCCCATGTGGTATGATATCCTGCTGCCCCAGAACTAAACGCATATCCAAGTGTTGATTGCTTCATCATACTTGCTGAACTTACTTTTTCGGGGCCAAAGTGTTCTATAGTATAATTTAACACTTTAGGAGGAAACGCATCAATAGGATTTGCTATGGCAATGTAATTAATATCCCCAAATTTTTCTTGTATCAGTTTTGTTTTATTTTCAATGATATCGTTGACTGTTTTAAATCTTAAAACCTCACCATAGATATCTAAATTATCACCACATATAATTGTCGTTTTCACCTCAAGTTTGTTGAATACATCCAAAATATCTCGGTCGATAGTATCTGTAACAATAATGGGAATTGAAAGATATGATGCAAGAGGTGTTGCAACCACTCCTAGATTGTATCCTGATTGGTTGTGTTCAATGAGAAGCACTGCATCACTTTTCTCCCAATATTTTGTTGCAAGTTCTATTGACCATTCTTTAGCAGTCATTGAATCATCAATAAATTCATTAACCCTCAGCCCAATGTCTCTCTCCACTTGAATAACTGCTTGAGAAGGATTACTTATATTTTTTATATACATTGGAATTACAGTTTTATCTCCATTTGCAGAATAGTGAACTGCAAGTGGAGTAGAGATCAATGCATAGAAAGGATCTGAATCAGAAACAGCAATAGCATTTGGTACATTTGAAAAGGTACCGGAGATAGAATATATTTCATCAATAGAGGATAGCGCACGTACTGGATCTTCTGCTTCCCATATAATTATGCCCACTAATGCAACAACTAGAAAAATAATACCTGCTATTATAATAATTTTATCATTTTTTTTCATAACAATGTCCCCGTTGGTAATATCTATTAAACGCTCTATCCTACTATATTTGTATCTTTCTATATAATGTTTTCTATTATTATAATCAATAAATTTTTGTCTAAAAAAATTTCTTGTATCCCTCAAGGATATATAAAATAAATTCCTAAAAAATAAAAAAAAAGTTTTAGCAATACTTATAAAAACAAAACCCTCTATTACAG
>JAWOGM010000083.1:0-25648 GCA_046496795.1 Thermoplasmatota archaeon | reverse complement strand
ATCATTTAGATACGCAGGAGCAGAGATAATTAAAAAATCTTTACTGCTGGTCATCGGTTGAATAAGATTAGAAGAATCATACAAGATATCAACAGAAACATCAGAGATATATTGCACTAAACTATCTTGATAAGAATAACGGACTGGATACACACTAACCGTTAAAAATACGGTTTGCTCATTTTCACTGTTTAAACCTACACCAATAGAGTAATCAAACCAGCTCTGGGGGAAATAGCCAGTAAAATCATATCCATTAAACGTATAATCAACATCTACTGTTCGTTCATAACGAGGTGTAATCGTATATGGTTCAGGTATCGGAGTTGGCTGTACCGGCTTTGTAATATATTGGGTAGTAATCTCAGAGTAACTTACTATGACATCATCAATGACAGTTCCCAATGGGAATTCATACACCATACGTTCAACAGGTAACAGTGGTCTATCTGTCATACTAATCGTTGATGATTTCACATTGCGTAGAGAAATAGTTGTAAAATCATTGTGTTCAACGATTTGTGGTTGAACAAAATACTGACTATGAGATACCACATCTAATACAGATGTTTGTTGTGTTTTTGTTTCAACAGCATTAATTATCGCACCAGTTGAAGTAACGATAAAAAGCAGTGCCACTAGCATTACAAATGTTTTTTTTATTTTCATTTTTTTTATACACACTCCTTATGGTTTTATAAAAAAAGGTACTGTGATAACATAATCTCTTATCATTTATTAACACATATTAACACACAAGGACTCTGAAATTTTCATTGCCCATAATAGTACCCCTTTTCATTTTAATATTAATCTTATCCTATTTATAGATTATTATTAATTGGTAGCTATACTATACTTCCATTATGCTATTATATAACCATTGTTCAAGCTAAAAAAGAATACAATAGATTTTAAATAAAAAATTTTACCAAAATTATTTTTTATATGCAACGTAGATATCTGCCTCAATCATAACCATATCTTCAGTAAAGAAGTGATGGGTGAAATAGATATTACCTTGTGCATCAAGACCAGGATCTCCAGCAAAATTAGAAATAATTTCCTCAGGACTGCCCCAAGTCCCAAATTCATCTTTTATTGAACGAAAGAGAGCAGGGCCCTGATAACCCAGTGTACTCCAAGAAGTATACCATAGTTCATTTCCATCAGGAGAAATATAGGGTAATCCTTCATCAAATTCTGTATTAATTACCTCTCCAAGATTGACTGGCTCTGTCCATTGTCCATTCACTTTCTCAGTAATCCATAAATCTTTCCCACCAAATCCCCCCTCTCGAGGAGAATCAAAAACCATGGTATTGCCATCCCCAGTAAGGTAAAGTTCTCCAACCTCATACTCAACATTGAGCAACTCACCTGCATTCTTCCAGTTTCCCCATTTGTTATTGTTCAATTCTGCAGTGTAGATATCAAGTTCTCGATAGTTACCAGATCGAGCTGAACAAAACCAGAGTGTATCACCTACTATGCACAGTGGTCCATCCAACGCAAGCCCATATTTTAAAATAGCTCTTGCTGGCTCGGTCCATACTCCATTTACTTTTTCCATCCACCAGATACCGCTCACACCATCTAGTAATTGTTTTTCAGGAGGAACGGTAACATCTGGAGTAAAGAAAAATAAAAACAAATTTCCATCTGGAGAGATAACAGGTGCATCTTCTGCTCCTGCAGTATTCGCAGGTCCAGGCATTGGAATAGGATATTCCCATTCCTCGGAATGCAGAACAGGCGGAAAAACATCGGTTTCTGGAGTCATTTTAACCGCATCATCAGGAATTGAATCTAAACGGCGATTATTTGTAATACATCCACTAAAGCAAGAAATAACTATAACAATGAATACCATAAAACCTAAAAAAATCATCATTTTTCTATTTTTCAAATCCTTTCCTCTCCTGTGATTTATATAAACTATATAACATGTTAAATTATTTAAAATTTCGGTGGCAATTTGTAATATTTGAGATAAATTTTATATATTATTATATATTATAAGCTAATGTGATAAAATTATGACATGGAAAGGAATCTTTGTTTTTTATGTAATAAGCCTTTTACTTTTTACAAGCACCACCAGCTTCACCGCGGTAAACTCCTCTGTTCTATCTGAAAAATATACATCAATAACCATGTTCTCCTCGCCTCAGATTACTTCATTATCCCAAGATAATGCATATCCCGGGGAATCAATAACTATCTATGGAAGTGATTTTGGATCAACACCAGGATATATTGTAATCACCGGTCTATCTGTTGAACCAACAACATGGTCTGAAACAAGTATTACTATAACAATACCACAAGACGCTACAAGTGGTTTTCTCTACATTCGAAATAAAGATAATATCCCATCCAATTCTGTTGATTTTACAGTCAATCGTCAACTAGATCCAGGGCTGTTAGAACCAGCAACATTGCGAATCGCTGATACTGGTTTATCAGGATTTGCATTTCTGGTGGAAACTGATGGCGAATATATCTATGGAATAACAGGGTTTGAAACATTAATCGTTTATAAAATCCATGAAAATAGCCCTCATGAAGTATACAACCGAATATATCTGCCTCAACGAGTCGGGGATCTCAAACTCTACAATGGATATTTATTTATCTCCGGTGATCATGGACTATTCATCTATCGATGCAGTGATTTACAACAAGGTAAAAAAGATCATATCATCGCCATTGCAGGAGGACATTTTCTGGGTGTTGATATTCGGGAAAAACCTGGTGCACCTATTAATGGAGTACTTGTAGCAATTTGTGATTATCTTCCAGTACTTAACACTCAAGAACTACGAGTTTTACTCTATAGATTCCAGGATGAAGAACTCACTTTTATAGGATCATATTCCCGAATTGCTACTATTAATACGCCATTTCCTTCACGGCATAATCGTTCTGAGGAACGCCAACTTGCCATTGCAATAGATCCTTTGCATCCAAAAGTCTATGTATCAGGATATGAAACACTGTTTGGAAACAACAAATATATTCTTGAGATATCTTTTGAAAACCTTGATACTTTAGTACTCAATCACATAGAGGAAACTGGGAATTTACTGCCTTTTGATATGGAAGCGCGAGAAGATATCTTATGGGTTGGCGCTGTTAATGATGGAGTGGAAATATTTCGAACCTATCGCCTACATTCAGGAAATAACCATCTTGTTCTTGATCAAATCGTGCAAAGTACTTATGGATTGGGTAGACCAACCAGGGTGAAAATCTTAGATGATCAATATACAGTTGGTGTAGCATGGGCAGGAGCTCGTCCGGATATCTTTCTGATGGACACCTTCAACAGCGGTTCCACACCTCTTGCAAGTTATAGCTCAGTTGATTGGGCGTTTGATATCGCAGGTTTTACTGTTTCATCAAATAACTATGATGGCAAAATAATTGTTGCCGATGAATGGGCTGGTTTTTGTACATATAATATTCAATCTAGTCCTTATGAAATAATCCATCAACCACAGAATTGGCTTGTAACTACAGCAATGACACAAAACATCCATCTCAGTGAGAATCGACTATATATTGCAAATCGTGGCGCTGGTGTTGTATCAGCAGATCGCTATTATCTTGGTAACGAAGATGAATGGAGATATGTCGCGTGGGATTGGGATGACGAAGAGCCACAACCACATCCCATAAGTGGACTTGCTATACGAGAAGACCCCGATCATGGTACGTTAATAGCAGCACTTGGTCATGATAAAGCAATGGCATGGGGTCATACAAGCTATGGGATTCTCTATAAAGAGACATCTGATGAGATTGTAAAATTAGCTATATCAGAATCATTTGCTCCACCAGGATTTTTTAATAGACGGGAGTCAGTGGTGTGGCCTGAATCCGATCTTGTGTTTATGACCAGTGCCTCTGATGGCTTTCGAGCATATGTAGTAAATCCTGATGAGCCGTCAATTACTTTACATATTGATTGTCAAGATGAAGGGTTTGCCACTGATATCTATTCAACATCAAATAGTGCAGTTGTCATGCAATATTATTATGATGGGTCAGATCTTTTACTTCTCATCGGAAGTATCCCCGGTTTACTGGTAGGTGATCCAACATTTAATATCTTTAAAATCACCTTTCCACAAGGTGTACCAGATAGGAATTATCCAAATAGACCAATTATTATTGAACATGAAAAAGCATTATCATGTTCCTCATGGAAACATATTGATAACATTGCTCTAACTGATTCTGGACTAATCGCCCTTGCAACATCACAGGGAATTGCAGTATTTCATATCTCATGGATTGACCAGTTAAACGATCTTTTTGATTTCCAAGCATGGGCGAAAATAAACATACCCACACAATCGTTTAGCCCTTGGTGGGATGACAGCTGGTCTAATAGTATTGCTGATGTGGGTTTTATCCAGGATACTGTATTATATTGTGTAAAAAAACCCCAAGAACATAGAATAGGAGGGGTATGGGAACTCTCAGTAGATATTAACTGGAATGATCTATCGCATACAAGTAATGCACAGGGATATTATCCAGGCGTGCAATGCGGCACAGATTACAATCGATTTTTACAGGGCTGGACAAACCCTGATATTATAACTTTACATCACCCCTATGCTCTGGTAACTGATGCAAATGGTGTTTATGTAACGGGATGGAGCGGGAAAGTACAAAAAATAAGTAACAGTACAGAAAACCAGCCACCAGATGCTCCCTTTATTCAAGGTGAAACAAATGGAAAAATACAAACACTATATAATTACACATTTTCAACACTAGATCCAGATAATGACAATGTATATTATTTTATAGACTGGGGCGATGGAATAAATACCGGATGGATTGGCCCTTATGCCTCAGGTGAACAAATAATACAATCACATATGTGGTCTCAGAGAGGAGATTATGAGATTAAAGCAATGGCAAAAGATATCCATGGGGATGTAAGTGAGTGGGGCATTCTACCGGTAAGTATGCCAGTAATACATACAAATATGTTCTATTTCTTTATCACTTCCATACTACAGCGATTTCCCAATATCTTTCCTATAATAAGATTGCTCATACCTAAAAATTAACATCCATCACCATTGCTAAGAACAGAAAAACAACAGAGAAATACGATTTTTATATCCAGAGAAGATGAAAAAAATAAAATGAAGAAGAAATTTTTACGTGAAGTAGTTTGTGATGTTATGCTGTTTCTACTACCACTATTCCTTTTTTTATCACCGTATCTATCAAATTAATCCCAAAATGATATGCCAAAAACAGATGACTTGGACAATCCAAAATAATGATATCTGCTTGTTTTCCCACCTCCAGGCTGCCAATTTTATCCTGACGATCTATTGCACACGCAGCATTAAATGTTGCACTAGTCACTGCCTCAGCAGGAGTCATCTTCATATTAAAACAAGCAAGCTGTATCATCATCTGCATATTTTCCGTGTAACAATTCGGATTAAGATCAGTGGCAAGCGCAACCCCTACACCCTGAGAAATCATTGATCGAGCATCAGCATATTCATTCATCATCAAACAAAACGGAGTACCAGGTAAAAGCACCCCAATTACTGAAGCATCAGCCATTGCTTTCAACCCAGAAGCATTAGATCGTAACAAATGATCTGCAGAAATAGCTTTTACATCAGCAGCTAACTGTGCACCACCGGTATCAACAATTTCATCAGCATGAATCTTTGGCTTCATACCATACTGTTTTGCTGCCTCCAAAACCTTTTTAGATTGCTTTGGGGTAAAAACTCCCTGCTCACAGAACACATCACAAAACTCTGCAAGTCCTTCTACATTTGGAAGCATCTCATCAATAAGTAAAGTAATATATTCATCAGATTCAAATCCTTGTGGCACTGCATGTGCACCAAGAAACGTTGAAACAATATCAACAGAATGCTTTTTGTTAAGGTGTTGTTGAACTGTTAAAATCTTTACCTCATTTTTAGCATCAAGCCCATACCCACTTTTAGCCTCACATGTTGTTGTCCCATAGGAAAGCATGGTATCAAGACGTTTTTTACTCTCAGAGATCAATGTATCCTCTGAAGCCTTTCGTGTCTGTTCAACAGAATAAAAAATTCCACCACCTTTTTGTAAAATATCCATATATGATAGTCCATGAAGTTTCATATCTAGCTCAAATTCACGAGAGCCTGCAAAAACAAGATGAGTATGCGGATCAACAAAACCAGGCATAACTGTTTTACCCTGGGCATCAACAACAACTGATGCATCATAGCTCATATCTTTTCCTACATCAACAATAATCCCGTCATTAATAGCAATCGATGCATTTTTTAGAATTGATAATTGTCTCATCTGCTCCCCAATTCTTGGAGAGGGTTGTCCTTTTAGAGTAACAAGTTCTGATGCGTTTTTTATGAGTATGTCAACTTTTTTCATTGCTGATTCCCAAATAGTTAAAAGAAGAACCAGGATTAAGGGTTTACGGTGATTGATAAATGGAAAAAATAGTTGAATGTGTCCCAAATTTCAGCGAAGGAAGAGACAACGCAATTATTCAAGCAATCGCTGCTGCGATACAAACCGTTTCTGATGTTAAACTACTCAATGTCGATCCTGGTGCGGATTTTAACAGAACAGTCTACACATTTGTGGGTGAACCTGACGCTGTTTTGGAAGCAGCATTTCAAGCAGCAAAAATTGGTATCGGTTTAATAGATATGACAAAACACAAAGGTGAACATGCACGAATGGGAGCATTAGACGTCATGCCGTTTATTCCTATCTCAGGAGTAACTCAAGAAGAATGTATCAAGCTCTCTAAACAGTTTGGACAACGTATGGCAGAAGAACTAGGTGTACCCGTGTTTCTCTATGCAAATTCTGCTACAAAACCAGAACGAGTAAGACTACCTGATATCAGAAAGGGAGAATATGAAGCACTTGAAGAAAAATTTAAAGATAAATCATTTACACCAGATTTTGGAAAACCTGTGTTTGTACCAAAAAGTGGAGCCACCGCAACAGGATCCCGAGAAATACTTATCGCCTACAATATAAATCTCAACACCAATGACAAATCAATCGCATCAGAAATCGCTGGAAAAATAAGGACAAGTGGCGTACTCAAAAAAGATAGCAAAGGAGAAAAAATCATCGGGCCTGATGGTAAACCTCAACGCATTCCCGGTAGATTCAAAGGAGTACAAGCAGGAGGCATGATGTATGATGAACATATCGCTCAAATATCAATGAATCTTCTCAACTACCATGAAGTCAACCTCCATGATGTCTATGAAGCCTGCTGTGAAGAAGCAGAAAAACTAGGTGCACAGATCACGGGAAGTGAAATTGTTGGTCTTGTCCCAAAAAACTCATTATTACTTGCAGGGGACTATTATCATAAAAAATTAAAAAAAGAGAAAAAAGCAAGTGAAGATGAATTAGTAAACCTTGCAATTGAAAAACTGGGACTTTCACAGCTCTATCCTTTCATACCGGAAGAAAAAGTAATTGAATATATGATAAAAGAAGCTGGGCCTCTTGCATCATTACCCATCCACAAATTTTTATCTGAAACAGCATCAAAAAGTCCTGCCCCTGGAGGTGGCAGTGTCGCTGCATTATCAGGATCGTTAGGTGCTGCTCTGTCATCAATGGTTTGTAATTTAACAATTGGAAAAGAACAATATAAAAGTTCAGAAGAAGAAATTAAAAAAGCATTAGCTGAAAGTGAAAACCTTCGAAAACAACTTACTGAATTAATAGATGAAGACACCGATGCTTTTAATGATGTCATAAAGGCGTTTCGCATGCCCAAGGATACCCAGGAGCAGAAAACTAAACGATCAAATGCTATCCAGAAAGGATATCAAAAAGCATCTCAGGTTCCATTGAAAACTGCACAGAGATGTGAAGAAATATTTAAGGTAGCAAAAATAACCGCAATCAAAGGCAATCAAAACTCCATAACTGATGCAGCGGTATCTGCACTTATGGCAAACGCAGGAGTACATGCTGCAATTTTAAATGTAAAAATAAACCTTGGATCAATAAAGGACCAAGCATTTGTCAAGGAAATATCTGATAAACTAAAAAAACTAGAACAAGACTCATTAGAAAAAACTACAGAGATTCTTAAGATAGCCTATAAGGCAATATCATAAATTAAGGATATAATATGGGTTTAAAACCACATCAGCTCTACTCTTTGCTCCATGACCATTTTGGACAGCTAAATTGGTGGCCAGTTGATCAAAGGTATCATAGAAACTGGCAAAGCGATCCACGATTTGAAATTATGGTTGGCGCAATTCTAACACAAAATACGGCATGGTCAAATGTTGAAAAAGCATTGTTGAATCTTAAAAATAAAAAGGCATTATCAGTAGAAAAAATAGTTCATTTACCACTAGATCAGGTAAAGAAGTTGATTCAACCATCAGGTTTTTTTAACCAGAAAGCAACACGACTCAAGAATCTTTCCCATATGATCTATGAAAGTTATGATAACAATATAGACAAGATGTTTGATACCGATATCTCCTTGATTCGAGCACAGCTCTTATCCTTAAATGGAATCGGCCCTGAAACAGCAGATTCAATAATCTTATACGCAGGAAATCTCCCTATTTTTGTTGTCGATGCATATACAACACGTCTCTACCAACGCATTCCTCTATCAACAGATCATCCAAGTTATAATACAATTCAGAAATTTTTTGAAACAGATCTAAACAGGCAGTACCCAAAAGAGGAGCTGGTTTTCATCTATCAGCAATTACACGCATTACTAGTTGAAGTTGCAAAACAGTTTTGCAAGAAAAAACCTCTCTGTGATAGTTGCCCAGTTAAAAAAAGTTGTAAAACAAAATTATTCTAAGAATCCTTCTAGTTTATCTCGAAGAACTGAAGCAGGAACATCAGGCAGTGAGATAAGTTGCGTGGTACCTAATTGTCCTTTTCCCGAGGGTTTTAAATTAATAAAACCCGCTCCTTCAATATCTTTTAAATAACTCCAAAACATGGTATGTGCTCGTGGTTTCTCCTGGTATTCTTCACAAGTTATTGCATAGATTTTTTCCACTTCGCTTGTAATAGCATATGCACTGTCATCTTTTTGTAATCGTTTTGCAATGGAAAGCAAGGTGAGAAGCTGATGTTTCTCAAGATTTTTTAGTTTCGTCTCTGTAACAACAGAGTAGGTCTCTGCTTTTGCCGTTCGAACATGTTCAGGGACAACAAGCTGCATATGTTGTTCATCTGCATACATCCCTGATTTCCACAGCATTTCAATAGCAAAACGAGCATCTCCCCATTCACTAGAGATATCTGCAATGAGATTAATACTATCCTCACTAACGGTACCTAAGTGAAATCCAAGTTTCACCCGCTGAGTGATAATATCATAAAGTTCATCCCGAGTATATTTATGTAATACCAGCAGGTTACTACGTTTAAAACTACTTAATGCTGAGGAGTCCAAGTCCTGTAATACATCTTTTTGTGATATCATAATAATGGATATGGGATTATCGGCCTTCATGGTCTCATCAGAAAATCGGCTGAGATTATAGAGAAGATCAGAACCACTTTTTTTAATCAACGCATCTACCTCATCTAAAACAAGAAGCAATTGTGCATCTCGCCGTTGTAATTGTTTATTAAGGATTTGAAGCATCTCTTGGACAGAAAAACCTCTATCCGGGAATCGTTTATCAAAATGATTGAGAATTCCAATTAAAACCATGGCATCAGTTGATCGTTTCCTGCAATTAATATGAACATACTCAATAGCAAGAGATTGTTTTCTTGCTATGCGAACAAGGGAATTACAAAAATGTTTGGCGATTACTGTTTTTCCAGTTCCAACAGGCCCACGTATCATGGCGTTTTGACATGATTTCTTAAGCAATGGTTTAAACATCATAGCAAGTTTTTTTAACTGTTCAGATCGATGTGGAAGTTCCTCTGGAATAAAATCAAAGTCTAACACATGAAGATCTTTGATAACAGAAGAGGAAAACAATTCATCCTCAATAATATCCCTCATTATTTAGAGGAATACAACAGAGCAATAAAACTTTATCTCTATTTTTTTGATAAAAATTAAAAAATGATGTTGAGTATATCGTGGATGAAGTGATAGGTATCTCCTCTGATCAATCATCATTAGATTTTCTCTATTCCCAATTTCAATCGTACTATAAGAACGCTTCATTTGACCTACCCGATCGTTTTGGGCGAAGAGAATTTGCTTTTGTTGTTTTTGGCGGTAGAGGAATGATTCGTCATACCGCCTTTGATAAAAAACATATGTTTATGAAGTATTTAGCTGAAAAAGCACCACAACATGTCTATTATTCTTCGGCATATTACCAGATTCCAGATGCACCAACAATGAATGATAAAAAATGGATGGGAGCTGAACTCATCTTTGATTTAGATTCCGATCATCTGCCCAATGCCACATCATTAACCTATACCCAGCAACTGTCAGAGGTGAAAAAAGAATTTATGAAACTTGTTGAAGAGTTCTTACTTGATGATTTAGGATTTAATAGTAAATATCTTGACCTCTATTTTAGCGGAGGTCGTGGATATCACTGTCATGTCAAAGACCCTGTTGTGTTTGATCTTGACAGTAGTGAACGAAGAGAGATTGTTGATTATATAACAGGCAGGGACATTCAAGATTTTTTTATTTTTCGTGAACAAATTACAGGGAGAAAACAGTATAGCGGAAGAACATACCCTAGTGGAAAAAGTTTAACGATGCCTCCACCCACTCAAAAAGGATGGAAAGGCAGAATCAGCCGTGGTATCATCGAGATTGTTCATGATATCAAACAAAGCAATAACCCTGTAGAAAAACTCATTGAGTATGGGGTGAAAAAAAAAGATGCTGAACAATTAGCTTCTGAACTTTCTGAGCAGAGAATTAAAAGAATAAAGGAGGGCATGCTTGATCAATCCAAGACGATTAGAAAGTTTTTTTTAAACTCAGCATTGCGTAAAACAGCAGTGAGTCTTGGTGCAGGGGAAACAGATGAGCCAGTGACTTGTGATATTAAACGTCTTATCCGCCTTCCATTTACTCTTCATGGAAAAACAGGATTCCAGGTTAAAAAAATTGATATCGATGAATTAAAAACATTCAATCCCCTTAATGACACTATTGTTTTTAGTGAAAATCCAGTAAAATTACAGGTTCATCGTCCTTGTTCAATAGGAATGAATCACCAAGATTTCACTATTGAAGAGGGAGAACAAGAGGTGCCTGAATTTCTTGCTGTTTTTCTTATTGGAGGAAAATTTGCAACAATAAAAAAACAAGATACGAGTTGAATATATGGATAAAAGGGAACATGTTGAATCTATTGCAAGAAAAATGCAGGAGAAAGGATGGGTTTTTTTTGGACCTATTCTTCATTATAAAAAAGCATGGAAAGAACACGCAGCAGTTTATAAAAAAAATGACAGATATGTTGTTTCAGGACTTGACTATACAGGAGAAAAAGAACTTCATGAACCAATAGATGACAAAGAAGCTATCCAGAGAGTTGAGAAAAGTCTTGAAGAAATAAAAGGGTTCATCTTTGGAATGCAACCATGATATCTAAATGATTTTGAGTGGGGTACATGACAATTCTATATCCCCAAACCTGGTATTCTTAACGCAACAAAAAAATAGTTGAAATAGAAAAATTTGTATAAAGATTATACCAGTCGTATGGTTTCAAGATTCATTGGTGCAGCGGTGTTTATGTTAAAACGTTTGTGAATAACTGATGAGATTTCAAGACATTTTGATTCTTCACCATGGCCAAATATCACTCGTTCAGGGCGTGGAGACATATTACTGATATAGCTTGTTAACTGTCGACGATCACTATGTCCAGAAAATCCATCGCATGTCTGCACATCCATATTTATATCAAGATTAATTATTTTTCCTGATGAATTAAGAGGTATTTGTTTAGAGCCCCGTTGAATTCTTCTCCCTGTTGTTCCCTCTGCCTGATAACCAACAAATACAATAGTATTATTGTCATCTCCAGCCCATGCCTTGAGATATTCCATAACAGGGCCTCCATTCATCATACCACTAGTTGCAAGAACAACACAAGAATCTTTATCTCCAATGATCTTCTCACGTGTATCTCTGTTATCAACACGGTTAAAGATTTCTGAAAGCAATGGATTATCTCCTTTTTGGAATATTTGACTTCGAAGTTTATTATTAAGATACTCGGGATATGCTGTATGAATAGCTGTTGCCTCCCAAATCATTCCATCAAGATAGATTGGAACTTCTTTTATCTCTTTATTGCGAATAAGACTTTCAAGAACAAGCATAACTTCCTGACTTCTTCCAACAGCAAAAACAGGAATAAGGATTTTTCCTTTTTTCTTCATAGAAGAACAAATAATATCCTTTAGACGCTCAGTTGCCTCACGGCGACTGGGTTGATAATCATCTCTCCCACCATAGGTTGACTCCACAACGACAGCTTCCAATCGTGGAAAATGATTTACAGCGGGGTTGAACAGCCAGGACCGTTCATATTTAATATCACCGGTAAAAGCGATATTATATAATCCTTCTCCAACATGAAAATGGCAAATCGATGATCCAAGAATATGACCTGCATTATGAAACGTCAATCGAACATCAGGGGTAATATCAGTAGTATCACCATACCCAACAGGAATACAATGAGTGATTACACTACGGATATGCTCTGATGAATAGGGAACTTTATTTCCATCTGCAGCAGCAACCTTAATATAATCCATCTGCAGAAGAGTCATCATATCTCTGGTAGGAGGAGTACAATAAACTGCTCCATCAAACCCATATTTAAACAGCAGAGGAAGAAGCCCTGAATGATCAAGATGAGCATGGGTAATTACAACAGCATCTATTGTTTCAAATGGTAAAACCTCAGGCAAATGAATATAGGGAGAGCTTCCCCCATTTGAAGAGACATCAACACCACAATCAATCATAATTTTACTGTCTTGAGTGTGCAATAAACTACATGATCTTCCTACTTGACGAAAACCACCAAGGGCAATAACCCGAATAAATTTATCCCCATCAGAAGCACCGCGATGAAGCTTTCTACCAATTTTTTGTAAAATTTGTTTGCGCTCATCACTCATTGTTCGCAGATAGCCACGTATCTCTTTAACAGTCTTGGATTGTATTGGAGGCGCACGTATAATACGGGGGCTCCAATTGATTTTTTCCCGGATCTCATTAAGAAGTAAACCCTCTTTTCCAATTGCAGCTCCAGGTTTTAACGCTTCAATAGTTACTTCACCAACATCAGGTTGGAAAAAAATATCAACAATTTCAGCATCTTTTGGAATAATAGAGCGTATCTTTTTCTCAGCCATATCAATATCAGTAAGAACAGATGGATCTGGGCGAACAACAATTCGTTTTTGTAGTGTTTTTGCCAGATTTTTTACTAAATCTTTATTTTTTGCAAATCTGTCAGGAGTCTTTGTGTAGATAACGAGTAAAGCTCCTTCAAATTCAACATCTGATACATCTATGCTAGGAGGTATGGCACCTCGAATTTTTCCTTTAAACTCACGTAAAACGTCCTCTACTGTCATTTTTTACCCTTTAAAAACCTTTATAATTTATGAATGGTTTTAAAATAGAAATGTAATCTGTTTACTTATTTCCCAATTTTTTCTAATCGTTTTTTTATCTCTTCTTCATTGACCATAATAAATTCTTTTTCTTTTATTACAGCAATTTCGGCACCATTTCCAGAAGCCGAATCTCTCCCCATTGCAGCATTAATCGCTCGTGCAGCAAGGGTTATTCCTTCATCAGCGGTCATATTTTCCTTGTATTGATCTTCAAGAACACCAAAAACATAAGGTGATCCAGATCCGCCAGCTGTATAGTTATCTGGGATTGCTCCACCAGCAGCATCAAGTGAATACACTTGACCTCCTTCAGAATCCCAACCACCAAGGATTAATTGCACATAGTATGGTGCAAATTTTCTTTGGTTTAATATATTTGACATAAGAGTTGCCGCGCTTTTTACAGGCATCTTGTTATCTCTTTTAAGCCGATAAAGATTCACTTCAGCACTGAGATATCTTGATAAAACTTGTAAATCTCCAACTAGCCCTGCCGTACATAATGCTAAATGGTTATCGATTTTATATAGTTTCTTTGTTTTTTTATGAGCTATTAACGTACCCATTGTTGCCCTGTGTTCTGTTGCAACCACAACGCCATCCTGACAAACCATACCAAGTATTGTTGTACCTGTTTTTTTTACATCTTCTGACATAATTAATACTCCATTAGATCCTAGAAAAATATTGACTCTGAATCTTATAACTTTTATAAATACTTTGTGTAACAATCTAAACAAACAATATCAAATAATCAAGACATCCTTTAGAATAAATAATAGATGCAAGGAGATTAAAAATCTCCTGTATATAAGAATTTATTACCATAAAGTGATTTAGATGATAACTAGTTTTTTTCCAAGTTTTTCAAATTTTTCTAATGCAAAATCTAAATCATCTTTAGTCAATCCTGCATTCATCATTGTTCGGATACGAGCTTTATCTCGTGCCACCATTGGGAAGACAATAGGCAGTGCAAAGACACCTTCTGTAAACAATTGATCACTTAACTGTTTGGCTTTACTGGATTCTCCAACAATAACCGGAGTTATTGGTGTTTCACTTTCTCCAGTATCAAAACCCATAGATTGTAATTCTTTTTTGAAATATTTTGTATTATCCCATAGATTGTTAACATGCTCAGATTCAGTCTCTAAAACATCAATAGCAGCTAACTGTGCACCAGAAACAGCAGGAGGATGAGAGCCAGATAAAAGCCATGTTCTTGATTTATTATATGCATAGTTTACAAGATCCTGACTTCCTGCAATTAACCCGCCAACAACTCCAAAAGCTTTACTAAAAGTCCCCATCTCAACATCTATTTGACCTTCAATTCCAAAGTGTGCGCCAATTCCTCGCCCATCAGGACCAATTACACCTTCCCCATGAGCATCATCAACATAAGTCATGGCACCATATTGTTTTGCCAAATCAACAATAACATCCATGGGAGCAATATCTCCATCCATTGAAAAAACACCATCAGTAATAATGAGTATTCTTCTATATTTTTTATCTGCATCAATAAGAACTTTTTCTAATTCACCCATATCTTTATGTTTATAAACAGCTCGATCTGCTTTGGTTAGTCGAACACCATCAATGATACTACCATGATTTAGCTCATCAGAGATAATTATATCTCCTTTTCCAACCAATTGAGGGATAAGACCAGAATTTGCCGCAAATCCAGTTTGATATAATAGGGAAGATTCCGTGTGTTTAAATGCAGCAAGACGTTTTTCTACCTCCATATGAATAGCTAATGTACCAGCAATTGCTCGTACTGATCCTGAACCAGCACCATATTTTTTTGCTGCATCAATAGCTCCTTGAATCAATCGGGGATGATTACTCAGGTTCAAATAGTTATTTGAACAAAGCATTAAAACTTCTTTTCCATCAACAACAGAATGAGGACAAGATCCTGTTTCAAGGATACGTAATTTCCAATCAAAGTCTTTTTTCACAAGCTCTTCATATTCTTCTTTTAGAAATGCTGAAGGATTTCGATTCATTTATAAATTCCTCCCTTATTTTATTGGGTTTGTTGGAATCAAATTAAGCTATTAAAACTTGTTGGTTTGTATATTAACAACTCTACTAAGTCGATACCCAATAACTACCATGATAAATCCCTGTGAATAAAACATTAAATCAAGCTCCCGATCTCCAGTATCTACCCTAATAAAAGGCGTATGAGCTATCTTTAAAGGAGTTGAAACAACAATAATATTTTCTATACCTATCTTCTTAATGACACGGGCACTTAAAGGAAGATTACCACGTCCAAGAATAAATCCCTGTGCACCAATAGGACTTAAAACCACCTTAGCTTTCTCATATCTTTGTAGCAACTCTAATATTTCTGTCTCATTTACATCCCTACCAATAGTCTTTTTTTTATAGACCGCGTCAATTCCAAGCAACGTATTTTTAATTTTTAACTTAGATGTAATATAATCAATAGTACCTCCTGGTCCAAATAAATAGAGATAATCCAAATGATTCTGTATTTCCTCCTCAAGATGTTCATATAATTCATCTTTTATCGCTGTATCATCTACCGATTCGTATGTCATCTTTCCTAACTGAACATAGGTTGGCTCTACAATTCCTTTAGCAATACCAAAGAGTCTAATATTCCACTCACCTTTTCTATAGCGATTCTCATCAAGATCCATAATTTCAACGTCACCGACTTTAAGCCTTTTAGATATAAACTCAGAAAGTATTTTTGCAGTAGCTGATGCCGTAATTCCAAATACACCTGAATACATTTTAACCCCGGAGGGAATTCCAAGAAGAGTAATCTTTTTTTCAACTACAGAAAAGATATCTCTTGCCGTGCCATCTCCACCACAAAAAACAAGTAAATCAAGATCTACCTTCAAAAATTGTTGACATACTTTTTTGGTATCTTCAGCAGTTGTCTGGGTAGTTGATGGACTATAAATAACTGTATAATTTGTAATCCCAACAGCAGATAATTCATGTTCACCCATATCTCCCTGAGCAGTGTACCAATTGATATCATAGTTTTTTTTATGTTGAAGAAAAAAATCAAGCATTTCTACTGTTTTGTTATAAGCAATTGGTGTTGCACCACGTTGAATTGCTTTTTGTAAAACTCCATCTGTTCCTTTTAACCCTACTTTACCGCCCATTCCTGCAATAGGGTTAACCAATAAGCCAATATGTAATCCCATAATTCATTTTTCACATAAAGATAAAAGATATATAATTAACTATTAAAATTAATGTTTTGAAATGATTTATTATTTAGGGATCATCACCGACCATTTTTTCAACTATTTTTTATAGCATACAACCGGCCTAGTTGTATAACTCTTGTTTCTTAGATAAAGCTCCATATACTGGATAAACATTATAGTAAATGTTCAGGGGATAATCAAAATTTTCAAAAAATAATATAAGTATAAGATAGTAACGGACCTATGGGGATTCGAACCCCAGTATCCGGCTCCGAAGGCCGGAAGGATATCCAGACTACCTCATAGGCCCAATTACAGCATGAGAATAGGAAATCTAGTATAAAACTTAATTCTTGATATTGATATTTTTAGTTATCATCGTAAAAAACTAAAATAAATGATAAAAAAGAAAAAAAAGATGGCATGATAATTCTTGATTAGGTCGTGTTGCATATCTAAATTGAGATGATGCAACATGAAAAACACAAAATATTTTATTGGACTTGACGTCCATAAGAAAAAAACCACCTACGTGGTTAAAGATAAGATAGGAAACAGTATCCTACAAGGAGAAACCCCAACGCTTTATTCTGAATTATATGAACAATTAGAGCCCTATCTTAAATCATCAATGATAGGACTTGAATCCTGCACCAGCTACTACACAATCTACCAAAACTTTCTCAAACAAGGCTACAACATCAAAGTAGCTAACACCATACAACTCCGTCAGCTTATAACAAAAAACGATAAACTAGACGCCAAACGACTCGCTGAAATGTTACGGTTAGGGACATTCCCCTGTTCATACATTCCCGATAAAAAAATCCAATGTCTTCGAAGTCTATTACAAGTACGACATTGCCTGATGGAAGAAAAAACACGATGTAACAACCGTATACAGTCATTTCTTGACAGAAACGGAATAGTCATGCCTGATCAAGATGCATTTGGGAAGAGATGGAGACAAGCGTTATTGCAATATATTGGATCTGGTGAGATAAGCCTGGAACTACGATATGAATATGATCATTTTGTATATCTGGAGAAACAATCTGAACATTTAAGTCAAGAAATCAGTGGTTATACTATGAAACATTGGAAGAAAGAATACCTTCTTCTTCAGAGCATAACTGGTTTTGGCCCTGTACTAAGTTGCTATGTACTGGCTAATGTTTTACCAATTCAACGATTTTCTTCTAGCCGGAAACTACGCCGATATGCTGGAGTTGTTCCTGTATTTCATGAATCTGGTGGTAAACAATCAAACGGTCGTATACCTAAAACCAGCAGTAGAAAACTACTCAGATGGGCTCTTATACAAGCAGCTAATAGTGCCGGTAGAACAAATACCAAACTTGGTTATTATTACCGGAAGAAAAAGAAACAAAAGAATAACGCGGGTATTGCTCATGTTGCTGTTGCTTCTAGTATGATTGATATTATTTACAAGGTGTTGACTACAAACAAACCATACAACCCCAAGAGTTGTTGAGGCTTATGCATGAATAAGATGGTGAATGTCGGCTGCCCTTTTTTTTCATGGGCCCAATACCATGGTGTACCCTTCAAAAAAAGAGTGGGCAGCTAATGACTCACCATAGTGGGCAAATCCCTTCCAGACAAGGGACCTGTACCCGTATAGAAGAGTGTCGTCAAACCGATACTCACCATCATAAGCATAAGACATAAATGAGAGGTGATTGATAAAGATATTTGAAAAATAAGGATTGCAACACGAAAGTATGTGTCATGAGAAAGAAAAAAAGAAGAGGTTCTTCCATGACCGAATTATCATAGAAGAAAGAAGGGATTTATGATTTTTATATTGATTGTATTATCGAACAAAATCAATATCTACTTTTGATTTACAAACCGCGGGTCTAGAGGTAACCATACTCTCTCTAAGATTATGAGCTCCCAGTAAATTTGGTGATTGCACACCGGTCATAATAGCCATTACACGGCAGTTTCCCTCAAACTCAGGCAGAACACGAGCACCAAGAATCACATTTGCATAGCAGTCCATATCTTCAGTGAGTTTTTTAGCAACTTCTTGAACATATTTCAAGCTCATATTTGGCCCACCAGTAATATGAACAAGTGCTCCATTTGCTCCGGTATAGTCAACATTTAACAATGGATGATTCATTGCTTCTTTAACAATAGCCTCTACTCCAGCATCGACATCAGCTTCACCCCAAAGCATTACAGAAAGTCCTGCAGAATCAACAATTGTTTTCATATCAGCAAAATCTAGATTTATTAAGGAGGGTACTGTAATCGTCTCAGAGATACCTTTTACGGTTTCTGCTATAAGTTGATCCATCACAGAAAATGCTTGATTGATTGGTAAATTTGGTACAAATTCAAGAAGCTTATTATTGTCAAGGACAACAACGCTATCTGATTTTACTCGTAATTTATCAAGTCCTTCATCAGCTTTAACAAGGCGAGCTCGTTCAACATTGAAAGGAGTTGATACCATACAGGTAACAATAGCACCATTTTTTTTAGCTATCTCAGAAATCACTGGTGCTGATCCAGTCCCTGTTCCACCGCCCATTCCTGCAGTAATAAAAACAAGATCTGCATCTTTGATGAGTTCTTCGATTTGATGACTTGATTCCCGGGCAGCGCGTTCTGCTACGTCAGGAAAGCCTCCTGCTCCAAGTCCACGGGTTAAGCTTGATCCTATCAGTAGTTTATGATCAGCCTCAACCAGATCCAAAGCCTGTTTATCAGTATTTAGAGCTATTGTCTCTGCTCCTTTGACTCCTAATTTTTGCAGACGAGTAATTGTATTCCCACCAGCACCCCCGCATCCTATAATTATTATTCGTGGGGCACCAAATAAATTGTCTTTTGAAGCATTTTTGCTTTCTTCTTCAGCCTTATTTATTATTGCGCTTTTAATAAAAGATTGTGCGTTATTGTTTTTGGTCATTCCATTCCTCCAATTGTGGTAGTTGGAAGGACGCCTTTATCTAGGCGTCCTTCAAGGGGTGCATCCCATCCCCTAAATTTTTCTCCTCATTTATTTCTTATTTTTTCATGTAAGGTTCTATAGCTTCAACCGCTGCTTCCAACTCTTGGACTTTTTTAAGCTTATCAGCCCGTTGTGCTATGCGGTCAGATTGGTTTGAAATATACTCCTTGACCGCGTGCCGTATTACCTCTGAACGAGTGGAAAACTCTCCAACTCTAATAAAAAGATCCATCTGTCGGAGATAGATCCGAGGTAATCGAATTGTGATACGGTCAGTTTCCATTTTTCTCCTCACATATATTTTTTAATTGCCAGGTTGATGACGTTTTGAATGACAAACGTATGGTTTTCATACGCTAAATAAACGACAAACGACATCATTTGTCTGACAAATTGATAATCGAATATGATATTAGGTTTATATAATTTTCTATCTTTTTCATCATCGTTTTTAAAACGTTTTAAACCATAAAAAAATTTAAAAAAATAAATAAACAAATCATATCTCTTAGTATATTAACAGAGAGGTGCTCTAAAATTTATTTTATTTTAAAAATTATTGTGGAACTATTCGACCAAAGGCAACCGTACCAGATATTTTATCTATTTTTACTTTAATATTAGAGCCTTTTACAGCACCAGGGATATAAACAACATATTTATCAAAAAATGCAACACCATCACCTCTTTTTCCAATATCCTTGACTGTTAATTCATAAATATTTCCTTCTTTAAGCACTTCATGAGGTGTTTTCACAACTCTTTTTTTCATTGATCCAATCGATCGCAATGCCCCACATGCATCACATCGAATTAAAAGTGTCCTTCCCTTTTTTACAAGATGAGTGTCAGGTCTGTTGCATTCTGAACAAATAACAAAGGTATGAATATATTCATGGAGTTTATCCTGAATTGTTTTGGCAGGTATTTTACCTTGGAAGATAATTCGCCCCCCAACAATTTCACCGGCAGTCCCCACGTTATTTAAGAAAAATTTCAATAAATGAGTTGATTCCCTGTTTAATGTGTCTACTATCTTATCAAAATTTTTTAAAACTGTAGTATTTCCCTCATAAAAAATATCCACACTAGGTATTTTAAATCGATCTTCATC
Organism: Thermoplasmatota archaeon; assembly: GCA_046496795.1. Lineage (GTDB taxonomy): Archaea > Thermoplasmatota > E2 > DHVEG-1 > DHVEG-1 > JAUWYM01. The sequence continues at coordinate 4,656 of JAWOGM010000083.1, read as the reverse complement.
TATAGATTTTTCTGAGGTAATTTTTGAAACTCTTTTTAACAAGTTTGAATAATTATTTTCATTCATAATATACAACTCCAAATAAGAAATCCTCATAAAAAACTTGTGTAGAAAAAAAAATAAGAAAAAGATATGCTGAAAAAGGGATGTTAGATTCTACAAATATTTGATTTTTCCCTAACACCCATCACAAAATAGCCTTGCTTCATTGCATTCTCAGCAATATCTGTGTCTAAGGTATATATCTTTTTATTTCCTTTTGTCCAATGCCAAATAAATTCGGTCATTTAGCCTCCCCAACCGAAATAGTAATCCATCAACAACAAAAAGGTCCTTAAATAATTTATTAAAAAAATTACAAAAAATTTGATTGTAATAATAAAAGGTATAAAAATTTAAAAAAATTATAAAAGAAAAAATTTCATTACCTCAATAAATCTTTTTTTGTTTATAATCATATCTAACTTGAGTTATCTTTTAAGATAGCAACAAGATAGCGACACGACAATCATATTTATTTATAGTAAATTATATATAATTACGTAGGACTTATATATAATAATTATAATTCCGGCGGGATGCAATTACGTTTCATCTTAACTACTGGATCTTTAAAATAAATGTGAGAACGATGAAGAAAACCAACAAAAATAAAGAAAAAAAGCTACCAAGAGAATTCTGGTCAGTTAATTTTTCTAACCTCTTTGAAAGAGGAGCATATTATGGTATGACTGCAATTGCAGCATATCATTTTAACACCAATATTGGCATACCAAGCTGGATAATAGGAATCTTTCTAACCATATCAATGGTTATGATCAATTTTCTTCCACTTATTTCCAGTGCTTTGGCAAGCAAATATGGATTTAAAAAAATCCTTTTAGCATCATATACGACCCTATTTATTGGATATATCTTTTTAGGCCTTGGCTATACCATAGTACTGGTTGGACTTGCCTATATCGTAATGGGATTAGGATCTGGCTTTGAAAAATCCCTTATAGCAGCATCGATTTCGCATTCATCTACTGAAAAAAACAGAGTTTTTGCCTTTAATGTGTACTATTGGGTAATAAATACAGGTGCTTTTGCTATTCCTCTTAGTCTTACTTTTATTTTCACACCAGTTGATTATGGCGGTGTTTTTTTTCTAATGGCATTATTTGTTGCCTGTAGTTTTCTAATAATACTTCTCTCTTATAAAAATCCTATTAAACCTGATCCAACTGTACCAGCGTTTAAAGCTGTTAAGGGTCTAAAAGTAATCTTTAAAGATCCTAAGTTTGCCATCGTTTTAATTTTGTTTTCAGGTTGTTGGTTTATGCTTTATACAAGGATGGCTTTAATTCCTATGTATGTCCCCTTTTTTGGAATTTTATCTGCTGATTGGATACCAGTATTAGCGGCTCTAAATCCATTGGCCATTGTTATGATTAGTCCTATCTGGTCAAGTATTATTAAAAACCGTAAAATTGATGCCTTAAAATTGCTTATCTCTGGAATTATTTTTGTTTCACTTGGTTTTATTATTGTAGGTTTTAGTCTAAATCCTATTCTGTTGATAGCTGGAATAGTAGTTTTATCTTTTGGAGAATTAGTTTCCTATCCTGCATTTCTTACGTATGTTTCTAAAATACCTCCTAAAGAAAAACGTTCGATTTATATGGGATATTCTTTTTTACCTCTCGCCATTGCAGGTGCTACAGGACCAATGACGGCAGGATTTCTCTATTATTATTTTGCAGAGGGAATGAACAGAGGCGCTCTTGTTTGGAGTATTATTGCATGCGTTGGACTGGTTTCTGCATCTGCGTTTATGCATTATGATCGCATATATAACAAAAAGAAAAAAAATTATTCTAAAAAAACAGGACTTTTTCAAAGAGCAAAGCAATCTTCGTTTCTATCAAAAATTACTGCTACCATCCCTCTCTTAATGATACCGTTCATAATTATGATTGCATCTACAGTGGTTTATGAAAAAGCTGAGGACATTGAAATTGATGATGAAATTATAAAAGATGAATGGATAATTGATGAAAAAACGTATACATTTAGCGGAGAGTTAAACGAAGGCGATACACGATATTGGGATATTTCAACCTCCTATGAAGGATATATTGACAGAATTGAAATTGAACTAATCTGGGAGGATGAACCAGACTTCAGAAGAATTAGAAGATTCAAAAACACTGGCGACACCTTCACTGCAAGAATACTCTTTGATGAAACTGTTTTGAAACATGAAACTGAAACCAACAAACATAATCAACAAGGAACTATTTTTTTAATTTACAATCAGGATGAGTTTACAGACAACGGATTTTCCAGGGCATTAGTTGAAATTGAACTGGTAGATTGTGGTGATTTCTATCCATACTTTGGCCTTGGCCTTATTTCAATTGAGGATAATTCAAATGCCTATGAACTAACGATAAAGGTCAACTATAGAGTTAAGATATCCTAATCTTTTTTTTAGAATGAGATTAAATTATCAAAAAACGTTAGGATAATGATTTACTCAAAAAATATCCATTATCAGAAAAACCTAACAAACGATAATATTGTTTTACACCAACCCCGCTAAGAACAAATAATCGTTTTTTATCAAATTCTTCAGAACAGATTTTTTGGGCATGTTCAATCAATTGTTTCCCATATCCCCTATGTTGTAATGATTCTTGTGTTCTTTTCCCTAATGACAATTCTCTCCCAAGAATTTTAAGTTCACGAATTATCATACAAGGTTGTTTTTGAAGTTCATATCTATGAGGACAAACAATATCGCGTAAACGTAAATAACCAATTAAAACATCCCTTTTTTTATCCTCAAGACAAAGAAATATCTCAGTCCCATTACTTGCTTGATAATCATATCGAGTATATGAAACAGATATATCTGCTAAATCAATCATATTTTTCAAGGAGGCATGACCTATCTCTCTACATCGTATACATCGACAGGAGGATAAGTTATTATGCATCTCATCTTGAACATATTGGCGTAGATTACTTTTTTTCACTCCTTCCTCTATCATCTGTGCAGGGACATCTCGCTGTATTCTTTGTATTCTCACCCATTCAGGAACACATTCTTTCATTTTTGCAATTAATACAGATGCTTTTTTGCTTGTTAATGGCATATACTCTCCAGATTTCCACATCTCATATAACTCTGTTCCCTTGATAACAAGCGTTGGATAAATTTTAATCATATCAGGTTGAAATTGATCATCTTCAAATACTCTCTTAAATGATATAAGATCATTATTTTCATCAGATCCAGGTAGACCAGGCATAAGATGATAACAAACTTTAAAACCAGATTCTTTTGCAATTCTAGTTGCAGAAACAATATCAAAAACAGTATGTCCTCTTTTCATTTTCACCAGGACATCATCATGGATACTTTGTACTCCAAGTTCAACACGTGTAGCCCCAAGATATAATGCAGTATCTGCTTGATGTAAACAAAACCAGTCAGGTCTTGTTTCAATTGTTAATCCAATACATCGAGAATGAGCATTTTCATTTATTTGCTTTGACTCATGTAATGTTGTTGATTGTTTATTGTTTAAAGCATCATAACATCTTTTGACAAACCATTGTTGATACTCAAAAAGACGTGAGGTAAATGTTCCACCCATAATAATTAAATCTATTTTTTCAGTGGGATGACCTATCGATCGTAGTTGATGTAAGCGATTTTTTGTTTGCAAATATGGATCAAAACCATTTAATGAACCCCGCATAGCAGCAGGCTCATGTCCTGTATAACTCTGAGGTGTATTAAAATCAGGACCTCCGGGACAGGGGATACAACGACCATGGGGACAAGGATTTGGAGAAGTCATGACAGCAATAACAGAAACTCCAGAGATTGTTCTCATTGGTTTTTTTCTAAGTAGATTGTAGGTCTGCTCAGTATGCTTCATATTTTGAGAGATATATGATAGGATTTTACTATCAGCTGGAATAGCATCAATATTATATTTTTTGCACAATACAATTTTTTTATTATGAAGTTCTTGTTTTGTCTGTATTTTTTTTGACAATATCAATTCTGTTATCTCTTCATAAAAAGACATAATCAAAAAAAGTAAGCACTCAGTAAATAATAAACTTTGGTTATGACCTTTTTTAAAGGAAAAATACATAAAGTATAGCATACATTAGTAATACAAATACAAAAAAAATTAGGGGAAATCATATGAACAAAAAAAACGGACTATTAAATAAAAAAAGTATCTTTACTCTATTATGCCTGGGACTTTTGGTATTCTCCACATTATCTTCCGTGGGGAATATAGTTGAGTTAGATACAGAAAAGCAGATTGATGGAAACAATTTAATATATACATTTTCATTTAAAGAACCAACTTTTGAACCTATATCTGTTGATAATATTGAATTTACTAAATTAAACATGCAAGGTTGTATTTCAATAGGAAGAGATATTGGTTTGCCAATGATGCCAATCAAATCAATATCAATGTTATTACCTCCCATGACAACTATTTCAGCAATTACTGTAACAGGAAATCCACAGACAGTTAAGTTAGGAGATATCGATCTTATCAGAAAACCAATCATGCCTATGCAAGCTGATGTACCTATTGGACATGATCCACTGCAAGAGTTTAGCATTGATACTAC
>JAWOGM010000079.1:0-6449 GCA_046496795.1 Thermoplasmatota archaeon | reverse complement strand
GCTACCATTGTCGCATTATCAAAAAAATAGCTGACACTATCATCCTTTTCAATTGTTGTTTTATTGACTGAATAATAGACAGTTTCACCTATTGGACCACTATGTTTAATATTTACAAGACTTACTCTCTTAGAATCTTTTCCTCCACGAGGTTCAAGATAATCATATGTTAAAATATCTGACTCTGGTTCATTGAAAAAAATATATCTCACCTCATAAAAATTCTGGTCCGAAATTTCATCAACACTATTAACAAAATCAATAGTAATATTATCAGGAAATACTTTTCTGTATTTTTCAAAATAATTCCCTGTGTCATTAACAACAATATATCTTGCTTGGTCCGTTGTCACAAAAAGAAGATTTGTCACTCTAAAAGGCATATTCCAATCCATATTAGAAGTTATCAAGTTTCGACCAGAAATAACCTTTGGAGAAAAAATAGCCATCAGATCAGAACTTATTCCTATCCCCGTCCCCTTCACACCGTATCCCGAATAACAACCATGTACGGTACATGTATCAAGTTCACAATAAAATTTAATCTCTTGTGTTGGCATAGACATAATTTGAGTTGAATCCTCTTTGACCATACTGGATTTCATCAGAGTCTTAAAAGAATTAATAACATTAATAGATATTTTTGTGTCTGCTTGATCTTTTTGTCTATTAACAATAGAGATAAAAAAAGTCAATATTATGACACCAGCTATCAAAATAAAAACCCAATTAAATTGTGATGAAATTTGTGCTTTTTTCATTATAGACTTCAATAAGTTATTTCTACTTTATCTCCAAGCCCTTTTAATGTAAAAGATATCCTTCCACCTGTAGAGTTAAAGCACCTAAAACCACCAACTACTTCAATCTTTCCAGCATAAAAAGAATCTTGCATCTCTCCTTCAGATACCAAAAAAGCATTATCTTTAGCATCCGAAGACATTGAATCCTTAATCAAAAAGTACTTTGAAGGCACTTGTGATGCATCACTTGCAAAACATAATTTTCGTACACCACTCACACCCCTGACATCTACAGGTTCAACAGAATTATACTCTTGTGCGATATCAGAAACAGAATCCACTATTGTCTGCTTAAATTTTATCAACTGCATATCCTCTCCTTGTTGTCTGAAACTATTAATTGATTTAAATCCAAAAATAAGTATAGAAGCAACAACAATCATCCCCATCACATACATGATAGTCTGACCTTGTACCATTCCTTTTTTACCCATAAAATCACCTCGAATTATAATGAAAGTTCCTTTTTCATCTGGTCATAATACGAACCACTTAATTTACCGCTCATATACATCTCCATAAGAAGATGTCTTATATCATCTTTATTAATTTTTCCTTCATCAAGTAGTTTTTTAATAAAATACTTTATCATTTCAATTCCTTGACCACTTTGAAGACTTTGAGCAAATTTCTCCATAATTTCTTTATCTCCACCACCAGAACCATCTTCTTGTCTTTTCTTACTTCTATTTTGTATTTTTGAAAGGAAATCTTCATCATTCTTATTTTTATTTATTAAAGAATCAAGTTCATCAAGTTTTGATTTTTCTTTTTGTTCTCCTGCTGTCGCTTGTGATTTTTTTATCTGTCGATCATATTTTTGCGCAAGTCTATCAAAAGCTGAATCATTCTTACCAATCTTAGACAGTTCATCAAAATAATCTTTGTCTTTGTTGATAACTTTTTTCATAAGGTCTTGAGTGCTATTCTTATTAAGAATATTATCAAGCTCATCTAAATTAGTTCCATCTCCCTGTACCTTATTTCTATCTTGTTGCGTAAGCTCATCCATTTCAGCATTTTTGGAATTATTGGAATTTTGTGAACCCGAAGTTTTACCCACCTTATGTTTCTTTTTTCTTTTTTTCTTAGTTTTCAATCGTCTAGCAAGTTCACGCCTATATTCATCTGCAGCAGAATTTGTTTTTTCTCCTTCAAAAGCATTAAAAATCTTACCTCTCTCTTTCTCCTTAGCAAGACTAACCTTTGGCTTTTCTTTCTTTTTGGTCTTTTTCTTTTTTGGTTTTTTCTTGATAGATATGTTTTGTTGCAAAGGTGTTGACTGTTGCTTCTGAAGATTAGATTTTTGATCATCTATTTGCTCTTCCTTCTCTTTTTTAGCTCTATCTGCCAGATATTTTTTGTTTTTCTCGTCGCGTATAGGTTTAAAATAATCAAAAGTATAAACGCTTGTAAGATAAGATAAAATCAACATTATAAAAAATACAAGCAATAAAAACAACCAATTAGTAGGGTGGTCATCAGGATCTAGTGGATCATAACCTGATTCCACTTCATCTCCATCTGAATAACCATCGCCATCTGTATCTTTTTTCACAGGATTTGTATCAAGTTCATATTCTTCTAAGTTATCAAGACCATCTCCATCTTTATCATCACCAGGAGAAGTACAGGAGTAACATCCTGTAGAATCAGGCGAACAATCAAAATATTTTTTCTCCCAATAATCAGGAAGCCCATCACCGTCACAATCCTTTAGTTTGTAATCTTCACACTTACCTCCATCACAAAAATTGCTTTTACAGTCCTCATCAATACGACAATTCAAATCTATATCACATCCTTTACAGCTAAGCCCTCCACAATCAACATCTGTTTCATTAGCATTACGGACACCATCTGAACATCCTGAATCAGAACAAGTATAATTCTCACCACAAAAACCGCTTTCACAATCTCCATGAACAAGACAGCTTTCCCCAACAGAACAAAGAAAACCTTCATTGACACAATCACCACCACAATCAACATCAGTCTCTTTTCCATTTTTATATGTATCATTACAACTTGGTGCAGTACATACCCCGTCCATACAAAATTTTGAAGAACAATCCGAATTTACACTACATGTTGCACCAAGAGAGCAACCAAAACAAGGCCCCCCACAATCAACATCTGTTTCATTGAGCTCAGGTTCAAATACGCCATTAAAACAATGACTTGAATTATCTGGATTATCAAAAACGCTAACATTTACTGTTTCATTGACCATATTTCCTGCAGGATCATATGCCCTATAACACAAGAAATAATTTTTATCTATAACAAATTTACTATAATATGCCATATCTGGAATGCATTGATTTTCATACTCGCTAAGACCATACATCATATCGACACATTGCCCACTATCATCCGTACAGTTAAGAGTAACATACGTTGACCCTGATAAAAAGCTAGTATTGACATCGACAATAGGAGGAAAAGAATCACACGAATCTCCTGTTTCATCATAAGTTATTACCTTTGTAGACAACTGGCTCTTAAGACCTGCCCTATTATAGGCTTCCACAGTAACATAATATTTTTTCTCATCGGTTGTATTCAAGGTCTCATCGTCAATAACAATATCGCCACTACTAGATTTTGTCCAATTAATCAGTTTATTTGAACCAAACTCCTCGACCATATACATATAATAATCTATACCACTTTCATTATCATTGGAAGTTGCTTCAAGTTCTAATCTATTAGGTGTACAAGAAAAATTAGAACCTGACAAAACGGGTTTATCAGGAGGAGAGTCATCCATAATGAAAACATAATCTAATTTTGCCCTCTGGGCAATCTGAGCAGATTCACTAAAACATTCAACTTGAATATCATGTTTTCCTGGTTCAGCATATAATTCATTGAGGGACTGATGATTCGTTAAAGGTTTCGAAGAATTACTAGTCATATCAGAAAGACCAAAATTATCAAAATCATATTGACAATAAGATGGTTTATTGGTAAATATATCAAGGACAAAAGAAGAATCAGAAATATATTCAGACGGTTCTCTCACATAAATTTTAAGTGCTGCAGAAAGATCAACAGTATAATTCAGTAATTCAGATACTCCCCAAAAAGCTCTATCCTGGCAAAAAAGATTAAAATAATAATCTCCGTTCTCTGAAGGCAATACATCATATAGATAAGTACTATGCTTTTCAGAATAAGAATTTATACTGAACTCATCATCAGAAGTTTGATTATTAAAATAGTATCTACTATCTAAAAAATTAAAAAAACAGAAAGTATCTTCATTAGTTGTCACATTCAATGTAAAATTATTATCCAATGTAATCATCATAGGAGGATCAAAACTGACATCATCCACTTTTGGTTTTTCAAGATCATAATCCAACTTAAAAAATTCATAATTAATCCTGTCATCCTCATCTTTACATATTACATAAAAATTCCTATTATAAGGAATGCTAAAATTATAATCATATAAAACATGCGTACTAGAATTAGATTCATCAAATTCATTAGCCACTTCAAATTTTTTTCTGAGGGAATATCCTAAAAGGTGCGAATATTTACAATGAGCATCTTTTTCATATTTTGTTTCAGGTTCCCTTGTAAGAATAACAATATCACCAACTGTTTTATTCATAATATGCAATCTGGGTTTATGCATATGAATGTCTGTTATTGGAACATCGACAAGAATTTTCTTATTATAGGTTATTCTATTATTGACCAAATCTTCAACAAGAACTGTGAAATCATAAAGACCATTATCCAATGGATATTTGGGTGTCAAGGTGACATTGCTGTTCTCATCACTATAATTGATATCAAAAAAATCTTTTTCATATGTTACATCGTCTACCTCAAGATTAATCATATCTACATTTAAAATATTAACAGGTTCATCAAAATCAAGATTAATCTTTGGTTTAGATTTATGGGTAATAAAAGGTTGTTCCTCTGAAAATACACTTAAAGGACTAAATAGAAAAGAAACCAACAATAACAAAAACACTATCAGTATAAAACCTCTTTTTTTCATATAAATTACCCAATTCCAAAATAACCGACCTTAGCGAACTTCAACATCAACTTTTCTCAAATCAGGCGCAAGCAAATCTCTTTCAACAAATAAACCCGAGATATCTCTGTAACCCACCTTATCTGTAACATTCATAATAATATTATTAAGCTCTTCTTTTTGATAATCGCCTTTAAGTTCTACATCTACATAAAAAATCTGTTTTTCACCATCTATAATTCCTGTATAGGTTCTATCGAGCATCTGATTTGTCGCTTTTACAAGGTCAATATCTGGAGTAATCATCCTGGCGACAATCCTGACTAATTTATCACTTGTCCAATAGTTAAGTTGATCATAACTTTCCTTAGTCAAAACAGCACTGTTATTAGTATTTTGATCAGTCATCGTCACATTAAGTATCTCGAATTTAGGTGGAATAGTATCAACTATTATCGAGAGCTTTTTATCGACCGAATTGCCAGCAACATCAGATATCGTCAAATCAAGAGGTACCAACCTATTTTCTGTCAATTCAGGCAGATTATAATCAAAGGAATACAAATCATGACCTTCTCCTAATTCTTCAATTACCTTTGCCCAATGCTCTGACGAGACTGTCTCATTTGCAGTATAGCTATTAACATTAAATTTGATTGCGCCACTATCCGAACCTTCATAAGAAACAAACATATCCTCTATCTCTATTTCATAAGGACCGAAAGTATAGTTACCAATACCTACAGGAATAGTAGTTTCACCAACTCTCATAACGCCAAGTTCAACATTGCTCAAACCCAATTCTGCAAGATAATCTTTCAAAGAATTTGCTTTTTGATTATCTTCAAGTGAGAGAGCGGATTTAAAATCAATTTCGCCAAACATACCAGAAGAAATACTTGAAAACATATCAAAGCCATCAGTAAAAGAACCAAATAAAGACAAGAAGGATTTTATGACATTGCTTTCATCTTCAGTAATTGTAGCATTGAAAGTCCGATTCAGATTCTCTAAGAGAGCTTTATCTTCAATATTAAAAGACATAAAATCAACATCTGATAAAATATCAAAAGGAGTTACCTGTGCATCAATATCATATTGTTCCATATATTCTGAAGTAGTATCAATAAGTCCTTCAGTCATATTTTCAGGATTTTCAAGAATTGTTTTGTTCAATTCTTCAAGCAAAGTATTTCTATCAACAGTTGATTTTTCTATGTCCCTATCACCACCTAAAAGACCGATACGTTTCATAGTCTCAACATCAAAACCTAAAAATTCAGCTTGAACAGAGTCCTCACCAATATTAATATGCTTTGAATTTTTTGTCTCTAGGACATAAGTCTCAGTTTTATTTTTCCAAGATTTTGGGGCTTCAACGTGTACTTTCAAATCATATATCTCATTTGTAACATCCATCAAGACTTCATACAAAGTTTCTGGTCTAAATCTTCTCACAAGACCTTCATCTAACATATTAACTTTCGGTGGCACAAGATCATAGATTATACGCAACCTATATGTTCCAACAGGCGATCTATTACCATCGTTAAAAGTCCTGTAAGCTTTTATATCATACCAGAAATCATACACAAGGTCATCACTTATATCTTGTAAAGTAGTATTAAAACCATATTTATTTC
>JAWOGM010000059.1:0-25643 GCA_046496795.1 Thermoplasmatota archaeon | reverse complement strand
GGAGAACGAAATCTATATAACCGGATTGACCTCACAGGATGACAGTGTATAGCTAAAGCTTATAACTATTTACTAAAGAGGGTTAAAAAATTATAACTCGGTTATTTTTCTAATAACAATCTTTTTGTCTGTAGGATAAAAGTCTACTCTCACTTTTTCTTTATTATCAAAGTTTGCAGCATTAGCAATCTGTTTACCAATATAGATACGATATGCTCCGTCTTTATCTTTAAATACCTTTCCTATGTCTGTGATTGATTTTTCAGCCATTTCTTTACAAATCTGTTAACTTCTTTAAATATTTAATCTTTACATTTTTGTACATATCCGTAATTTTTATAAACCTATTGATATTACATATCTGTAAGGATTTGTAAAGAATGGTGGTTGATTCTGAAACATGGAAACAATTCGAACGATTCATGCTTACTAGATTACACTACAATCCTAAAACAACAATAAAAGATAGAATTCGAAAATTACGACATCTAGAAAGACATGGTATAGATCTCATCGAATTTGATTCTGAACAATCTTACGACTATTTCGCAAAACGCATAGAAAAAGGTACAAAAGGATATCAACTCAACCATTACATAAAAGCATTGAACTCATGGTGTAAATTCCGAAATATCAATCATACATTTGCTACCTACAAAGCATATGAAAAACCAATAAAGGCGCCAACAGCACAAGATATCAATCTTGTTTTGAAAAATTGTGATAGAAGTAAAGAAGGCAAACGAACAAAAGCTGTAATTTTCCTTCTTGCTAATACAGGTATGCGTATTGGGGAACTCTGCGATCTCAAACTTGATAATATCGACTGGAACAAAAACGAACTTAGTGTCACTGGGAAGGGGCAAAAAACAAGGATTATACCTGTCAAAGATTATGTTTTACATGGAACTCAAAATCCCAGTTTACTGAATTATGTCAAACATCATCGGTACAAGACACATTCATCTTTTATTTTTACATATAAATCTGGGAAGCTTACCGAAGCACAAGCACGAAAAGACATCAAAACCGTAGCAAGAAGAGCAGGTATGGGCTGGATACATCCGCATTCTCTCCGTCATTTCTATGCAACAAACCTCTTGAAACATGGAATACACGTTAAAATCGTCCAGATCCTCCTTGGGCATTCTAACATCAAAACAACATCAAGGTATCTTCACGCGGTAGAATACGATATCAGAAAAGCAATTCAAGAAACGACCTTTGATAATATCTTATATAATGAAGGATTGTCAACACCACTTTTTGATTTCGATAACCTTGACAAGAGCCCCAGGAGAAAGTAAAATGGGCCAGGCCGGAATTGAACAGGCGATCTCCGCGTTGTAAGCGCGACGTCATAACCACTAGACCACTGGCCCAAGTCACCTGACGGTATGCTTGGATAGCTGAGATTTGGCTTAGACATAGCCAATATCGCCAAATCCTTTTTTATGTTTTTATGTCAGGTAAAAAAGGACATCTAATCCGGATATAAATGTTTTTACATCTATATCTCTAGATCGGTATTTTTCTAGATTAATTTCCACTGCCATTACTACTGTGCAATAGCTTGCTGCCTTTTCCTCTTTGGTATGTCAATTGCAGGATAATGTCGTGGCAAAAAAAATAAACATCACGTACCTTTTTTTCAACAGTAAGTTCAGACATAGTAACTTCTCATTTTTCAGCTCCTTTCCTCAACATAGACTTTCATCTCAGCATATGAGATGTTACACTATGTGCATCCTTTGAAAATTATTGAAAAGTTTTCCCTGTTTTTAAGGATATGTTTTATAGATTATTAATGATAGTACTAGGTTATAATTATGGTGGGTTATAGCCGCCTATCCTCAGACTAGGGTCGCCTATCAAAATAAATTCTTTAACTGTTGTATACTTCAGCCATGAAACATGGGTGATATAATCATTTTGTGCACTGTTAAAAACCTCTGCAACCGATCTTCCATCCTCATAGGCTTTAAAGAAATGCAAATTCAGATACCCGGCACCGCCATGTACTCCCTGATGATTTACATAGGTATAGGCAATTCTTGTCGCTCCAATTGTTGCTATTGCCCCACCAATTGGTTTTCTTACGATATACCATGCAAATGTTGGTATCCTGATGCCATACCGCCTGTAATCAAGCTCTGCAGTGCTGCATGCATCAAAAAAGATGATCGGGTATTTGTTTATATTAAGCATTCCAATGGTATAGGGCGTATAATATTCAATTCTTTCTTCCTGGTTTGGTGGAGAGGTTCCAAAACCAAATTGGTATCCATGCCCTGAATACGTTACGACACCAACACCTTTTGTGATCTCTAAATTGATAGTAAAAGGATTATAATTTCCTTTCGAGGTCCATAATATTATTTGTTCATAGTCAGGTATCTCCTCAGATATTAATCCCGTAACAAATTCACCCTCGATATTACCATGTCCTGGAAAGGTATCCCCGCCCATTAAAAGAGCCCTGTTTGACCAGGCTTTACCATATGCGTTTGTCTCATAATTTATGATTTTTGATATGACAATTCTTGCATCAAGATTACTTCTACAAGCAATTCTGCCTACTCGTACATCAGGATATAAATCAAAATCGTCACCATCGCCAGGATATCCCTTATAGACTTCACCGAATTTCCCATTTCCATTTGAATCCCATGAAGAAAACTCTCCCTGTTCATCATAGACATCTGCATAATATAAATCAGTAATGAATGTCTGGTTATACCAATTTCCTTCCCACAACATATAGATATATGTTGTTCGCATGGGAACATTTTCATAATCCCCTAGAAGAAGAACAAACTCGACACCCAAATCTTCTATGGCATCTTTTATGAAATATTTGATTTCTTCTGCCTCATCAACTTTGTTATACTCACTGTAAATTTCTTCTGTTGTTTTTACAAACGTTGAAAGACCAAACCTGTTTTTATGATCTGCAAGAGACTGAGCGTTATTTGAATATTTCTTTGGAGTAATAATCACCATATCATATTCATCACCAAATGTCATACGATTTGATTCCTCTTTGTATTCAACGCTAATCTCTACCTCATCACTATAAAATAACGTCTCCTGGGACGGATTGTATCTGACAGGATAGCAAATAACTGATAAAAAACTAACACGATTTCCCTCATCATCAAGCCCTGTTCCTAGCGTATACTCATAGGGTTCTTCTGGAAACAGTGGCATATTTTTATAAAACTGTGTCACAGCAGGTGCCCTGGCACTTCCCATTTCAGAAATCGGCCTAGGAATTTCTACAGGAGCTATATGCTTTGGAATGATAACTTCCTGCTTGTTTGAAAACAAAACTTCTAATGATGTTATTTGAGCACCAAAAGGAAGAACATATCTTTTAGTCAAAACCGGGACCTCAGGATATCCTACGTCACTGGTAAACGATGTCGACTCTTCAAAATCTACAAATATAAAATCTCCTTCGTCAAGTACATATAGCTCTGAAAGAGAATATGATTCTTTTATGGCCAGTATATCTTTGTTTGTTGTAGCATTCAAACCTACAACAGTTATTCCACTTATCATTAAAAATAAAACCATAGCTATTGAGATTATTTTCTTCATAAATCTACCTCATATTATAATTTTGCCCCTAATTGATTTCTATTAAGACTTTCTTACTTAAGTATTTTACCCATCTGAAGCACTGAGAAAGTATGTATAGATAAGCTCAAATAAAACAAACATCCTATTGAATAGGATATCAATATACGTCTAAAGATCATATTCCATGTAGCAACAACTAAAGAACTTAAGTTCCCACCGTATCATCCTAATGCAAAAAAAACATTTTTTAGTACATACTTCGTAAACTTGTCTTCTTTAACGTACCTATCCCCGGTATACTCACTTTTTTATCAATTCTATCAATTACTTCGGTAAAAATGATAGTTAACACTAAATAAATAATGGCAATCATTGCATAAATCTCCAAATATCTATAGGTGGTTGAAGCAATAAATTTTCCCTCTGCCGTAAGTTCATGTACCGTAATAAGATATGCAATAGATGAATATTTCAAAAGATAAATAAGTTCATTGGACCAGGCAGGAATAGAAATACGTAATGCCTGTGGTAGAATAATATTTTTAATGGATTCTAGTTTAGACATCCCAAGGCTTCGAGCAGCAATCATTTGCCCTGATTCGATAGATTGAATTGATCCCCTCAGATATTCAGCCTGATACGCCGCGCTATTAAGCGATAGTCCTACAATTGCTGCTTCAATGGGAGATAATGAGATACCCACCCGTGGTAAACCAAAATAGATAATAAAAAGTTGCACCAGCAATGGAGTACCTCGTATAATCTCTATATAGCCAATACAGATACCTGCAATAATTTTATTACCATAGACTTTTCCTAATGATAAAGATACCCCAAGAATCAAGCCGATAAGTATGGAAACAACGGTTAACAACAACGTGTTGTTCACCCCCTGCAGCAGCCTAGGCAAAGATTCCGTAAAAAACTCAAAAAAAGTAGCGGTTATGTTTTTTCGCCTCCTTCACCCCCATAAAGGGTTGCTATCTTTCCAAGGAACTCTTTTGTTCGAGAAAATTTCGGGCATACAAACATCATAGATGGAGATCCACTTTCAACAATTACTCCCCCCTCCATAAAGATAATCTCATCAGCAACATTTCGCGCAAATCCCATCTCATGGGTGACAACTAACATGGCAACCTTCCCAGCAAGTCCTTTCATCACTTCAAGAACCTCCCCAATCAGTTCAGGGTCAAGTGCTGAAGTTGGTTCATCAAATAAGATGATAGTAGGATCCATTGCCAATGCTCTTGCAATTCCAACTCGTTGTTTTTGCCCTCCTGACAGCTGAGCAGGATACTGATCAGCTTGTTTCACCAGCCCTACTCGTTTTAATTCATCCATAGCACGGGCTTTTGCTTCTTCTTTGCTCATTCCTTTTACTTTTTCAAGTGCGATACTCACATTTCTTAATGCTGTCAAATGATTAAAGAGATTAAAATCCTGAAAGACAAAACCAATCTTCTGGCGGATTCGGTTGATACTCTTAGAATGATGTACGATTTCTTCACCCTCAAGCCATATCTCCCCTTTATCAGGAGGGTCTAATTGATTGATACAGCGCAGCAACGTACTTTTACCTGTCCCACTAGATCCAATAATAACCTTGGTTTCACCACGATTCATTGTAAAAGATATTCCCTTTAATACCTCACAGCTCCCATATGATTTGTGCAAATCTTTTACTTCAAGGATATGCTCCATTAACTGATCACCACTTCCTCTCATTCATCCTAAATACTCAACCCTAAAATCTTATATTTTTTCTCTAAATATCCAAGTCCTTTGTTGATAGAAAATACAATCACAAAATAAATTACTGCAATTAAAAGCAAAATGGGAAGAACCATATTAAAATCCAAGGAGTAAATATATCTCCCCTGTCGCATTAATTCAACCACACCAATACTAAAAGCAATTGAAGTATCTTTGAGCACAATGGTCAATTCATTTGACCATCCAGGAATTGATAGCCGAAGAACTTGTGGTAAAATGATTTCTCGAATCGTCTGAAAACGGGACATACCCAAGGAATACGCTGCCATTGTCTGACCGTGAGGAATTGAGTTTATAGCACCTCTAAAAATTTGGGATTGATAGGCAGCACTTCGCAGTGCAAGCCCTAGTATAGCCGCGGGGAAAGGATCAAGATTTATACCAACCTGGGTGAGACCAAAATAGATAAGAAAAAACAACACCAGCAGCGGAATGCCCCTGAAAATTTTTTCATAAAGATAAACGACAAAGGAAATAATCCTTCCACCATAGGACCTACCCACTGCCAGAACGATACCCAGCACAGTAGCCAAAATGAGGCTAAAAAAAGTAAGTAAGATGGTAACTACCAGACCATCCATAAGCTGAGGTAGTGCATTTATTAGACCATCAATTACCAAGGTAATATCCCGTCGTTAGTATCTTGTTTATCCAAAATATTTCCTTACAAGCTCTGACCACTCTTCACTTTCCATGAAATCTGCTAATGCAGTGTTTAATTCTTCAAGTAGCTCAGTATTTCCTTTTTTAACTGCAAGACCATACTGCTCACCAGTAATAATAGTATAGGCAATTTTCAAGTCTACTTCTTCTGCAAAGACTTCCCCTACTGGTTTATCAATAATGACTGCATCCAAATTTCCATTGAGTAAATCAAGAACAGCCTCAGTATAGGTTTCGTATCGTCTTAATTGTTCTTCATCAAAATTATCCAATACCCACTGCGCACCTGTTGTGCCTGTCTGTGCACCAAGCGTTAAATTAGTAAGCTCTTCAATATAGTTTGTATCATTGAGTAGAAGTTCTGAATCAGCCATAACTAAAACTGATAGATCAGCTTCAAAGTAAGGAATAGTAAAATCTACATCTCTCTCAGGATCTATTGACATTGCCGCTGCAACAACATCTATTTTACCAGTTTGCAATGACCCAATTAACCCATCAAATGCAATGTCTTGGACTTCAACTTGATAATCCAGACTTTCAAGAACGGCAGTTACCATTTCTATATCAAATCCTACTATCTCTCCGCCCTCCATATATTCAAATGGCGGAAAATCAGCTGATGTTCCTACAGTAATTACATTTCCATTATCTTCTTCTACACATCCTGATAATGCAACAACAGAAAGTGCAATTGCTACTATCAAGACTATAGAAACAATTTCTTTTTTATTATTCATAATAATCTCTCCCTATTCTATGAAGTAGACAATAGCTACTTATTATATAAACATTCCACTTTTTTTATTTGTTGGTATCTCTGTTATAGTTTTTTCTATAGACGTTTTTTTCTATATGGACCTTGTTTTAAATAAAATCCTTAGCTTTATCGATGCGTTTTTCTATAATGTAGGCGAAAAACATTACATCATCTGCTTTTAAAAAAAAAATTTATAAAACAGAAGGTAAAACCGCTGAAATAGGCTGTCGAATCACCATATCTGCAATAGAATCAAGAGCAGTAGGATCGATATTCACAATCACAAGTGAAGCTTCTTGCTGCTTGGCAATCTCAGGCAAACTTGCCGCAGGATACACCACCAAAGAACTACCTAACACTACAAACAAATCACAACTACTCGCCGCACGTATAGCTTCAGCTAGCGCATACTCAGGAAGCTGCTCACCAAAAAGAACAACATTAGGTTTTAACATCCCCCTGCAGCTACATAAAGGAGGCAAGGCCTTGGTAACCTTATGATACACATCATCAATTGAATAGGTTTTTTTACATTGAAGACAGGAAATAGTTCGCATATTGCCATGAAGCTCAATAACATCTTTTATTCCTGCAAGTTGATGCAATCCATCAATATTTTGAGTGATCACTGTTAATTTTTTCCGCTGTTTTTGAAGAGTAGCAAGAGCATAATGAGCATCATTTGGTTTAGCTTTCTTTAATATAGGATACTGTTCTTCTTTAAAAAATTGCCAAAAATAGGTGGGATCCCGTAAAAAAATGTTGATATCAGCATACACTGCTGGATCATATTTTGACCATACTCCATCACTACCACGATAGGTGGGTATACCACTTTCAGATGATATCCCTGCACCGGTAAATACAACGATACGTTGTGATGTGTTGATTAACTCTTTGAGATAGTTTATAGAATTGTCCACAATACTTGAAAGTATTAAGATGTATAACTGATTTTCTCTTGATACCTTTAGATATAAAATTATTACTTCTGTGAATAGATTAATACTAATTAATATGAAATAATCATAGATGATTGTTTTAGGTGTGATATAGCTCATTTTTAGAGGTTTTTCCTGTAAAAAATAAGGTTTTCTTTAATTGGAAAAAAGATGCAAACCTATATAAATAACATGGTAATGCACTATCAAGAAAAGGAAAAAAATAAAATAATGATATGTTTCTCGCAAACATTTCACCTGTTTTGTTTCTCTCCTTTTTAAAAAAAAGACTCCCATGTCTAAGGAGGAATAATAAAAAATGGAAGGAACCGTAAAGTGGTATAACCCAAGAAAAGGGTACGGATTCATCTCAGGGGAAGACGGTAAAGATGTCTTTGTCCACCGATCATCCATACCTGAGGGAACATACTTGAATGAAGGCGACAAAGTTGATTATCAACTTGAAGATTCAGAACGAGGGCCACAAGCAACAAATGTTAAAAAGTTATGAACAGCTCTCGATGCATATTAGATCTGTTATGGTGAAATAACCATTTCAATTCTTTTTAACTGTTACGAGAAGTTCATTACTTCTATTCTTTTTTTACTTTTTAAAATATAATCTCAAAGAATAACATTTATTAGCTAGAATATATTATATTAATCCAATGAAAAAAGCAGTATGTGTAATGGTTTTCCTAGTTGTCATTATCGCAACAGAATCTACCGCATTTCTAAATCCATCAGAGCCAACCAGTACTACTACCTCTACACACATATCTGGTGAATTTTTTAGAATACTATTTCATGGTTTTCGTATTCGTAGTTATCGAATACACATCCCTGAATCATATACCGGAGAACACCCAGTACCATTACTCATTGCACTACATGGAGGCGGCGGTAGAGCAAAATCAATGCTTTCAAAGACAGACATCAATGCAAAATCTGATGAAGAAGGGTTTATCGCTCTCTATCCAAACGGGATCTGTCGACTACTACCCCTAAGAACATGGAATGTTGGTTTTTGTTGTGGTCTTGCTCTAAAAAGAAATGTTGATGACGTAGGCTTTATTAAAACACTTATAGAAAGAATGCTTATTTCCTACAATATTAATGAATCAAAAATTTTTGTGACAGGACATTCAAACGGAGGGATATTAGCATATCGTCTCGGATCAGAGCTTTCAGATATGATCGCTGCAATCGCTCCTGTTGCCGCTAGCATTGGAGGATATGAAACAGAAGATTCAGATCTTTGGATAATCTCTCAACCAGAACATCCAATATCCGTTCTTGCTATTCATGGAAGATTAGATGAAAATGTCCCCTATGACGGGGGACGTGGTAACAACACAGGAGGAAGACGTTCATTTCTATCAGTCAATGATTCGATATCCTTCTGGATAAACGCCAATAATTGTACCACAGAGCCAATAACAGATACCACTGGTAATATCACCATTGATCTATATACTGGAGGAAATCAAGGAACAATAGTCATGCTCTATACCTTAGAAAATGGAGGACATAGTTGGCCAGGATCACCCCAAGACCCAATACAAGAACTATCTGCAACCGATATAATTTGGGATTTTTTTAAAAACAATCCAAAACAATAATCAACCCATGATATCCCACAGAGAGTTTTTCCAGCAATCACGTAAATTTGCCACAGCAATATCAACAGTAATCTGCTTATTCTCACGAATCACAAGATTTTTCTCTTTGGTCAAGCCAAGATGTTGAAAAAACACATGATGTTTTTTTAACAAGTCCTCAAACTGTTTTTGCTTTCCAGGCTTAACCTCAACAATCCATCGAGTATTTGACTCAGAAAACAAGAAAAAATCAGACCGTAAGCCTGCGCCAAGGGTTGAGATATCCACATCCGCACCGATATCCCCTCCTATTGCCATCTCAGACAAACAAACAGCAATTCCACCTTCACTGACATCATGACATGAGGCAATATATTTTTTGTCAATGACCTCTAAGAGCGCTGTAATACATTGTTTAAGAAAAACAACATCAGAACGCGGAACTTGCCCGCCATCAACACCAAGTACTTGATAATATTCAGAGCCACCCATCTCTTTTTTTGTTTTACTACCAATAAGATAAACAGAGTTGCCCTCTGCCTTAAAATCGGAAGTCACACTTTTTCTAATATCATCAATTATCCCAATGCCCAGAAGCTGTGGCGTTGGTGGTACAGAACTTTTCAATGACTCATTATAAAAACTAACATTACCTGAAACAAAGGGAATATCTAATTCACGTGCCATATCGCCAAGTCCACGGCATGATTCATAAAACTCCCCCATACGCTGAGGTTTTTCAGGGTTACCAAAATTTAAACAATCACACAAAGAATCAGGCCGTGCTCCAACCGAGACTAAATTACGGCAGACTTCATCAATAGCTGAACAAGCACCCCAGTAGGGATCCCGCTGCATAAAACGAGGATTCACATCTGCAGTCACTGCTAATCCACGATACGAGGCATCTAAGGGTTTAATAACAGTAGAATCACCATGCGATTCCAACCCAAGTTTTCCCTGTAACGGTTTAATCACCGTCTTTGCTTGAACTTCATGATCATACTGACGGATAACCCATTCCTTTGAACAGATGTTGCCTGAGGATAATAACTTGAGTAAACAATCCGTTATGTCAGGTAGTGGAAACGGTTTTTCTTTTTGTTGATGTTCTTCAACACAGGGCAAGGTATACGGCCGCATGCAAGTATCATAAACAGGACCACCGGTAAAAAAATCTAAATCCATCTCAAGGATTTTTTCTCCTTTAAAAAAAACTCTGGTTATCTTCTCAGGTATAACCCTACCAACAGGTACAGCTGTTACATCCCACTGCTTACAGATATGAAGCACACGATTAACGTTTTCTGGTGCGACAAGAAACATCATACGCTCCTGGCTTTCAGATATCCAGATCTCCCAGGGATGTAATCCTTCCTCTTTTAATGGCACAGTATCCAGATGTATTTCTGCTCCAAGCCCAGCATCATATGCCAATTCCCCGCAAACACATGAAAGACCGCCACCTCCAAAATCTTTTAATCCCTCAAGCAGTCCTTTACGGTTGCATTCAAGAGTGACATGAATAACTGGCTCTTTGGTAATCGGGTCACCTACCTGAACAGCAGATCGACTGCTTTCTTCACTTTCATCAGTAAGCTCAGCAGATGCAAAGGTGACTCCATGAATTCCATCTCTACCTGTTTTACCACCAACATAGATATAGATATTTCCAGCAGCTTTCGCTCGGCTATGAATTAATTCTTTTTTCTTCATAATACCAAGACAGCCAACATTGACCAGACAATTACCCGTGTACCCCTCATGAAAATATACTTGCCCTGAAAGTGTAGGAACGCCTATACGGTTGCCATAATCACGGATGCCATCGACAACACCTTTAAAGAGAAAACGGGGATGTTTTGTTCCTTTCGGTAGGTTTTTATGCGCATAGTCCAAAGGACCAAAAAATAAAGGATCAATATATGCAATAGGCTGTGCCCCCATGCATACGATATCTCTGACAATACCACCAACCCCTGTTGCAGCTCCACCATAGGGCTCTACAGCCGAGGGATGATTATGAGATTCTAAGGCAACACAATAATAATGGCCATCATCAAACTCTATAACTCCAGCATCCTCACGTGTTACAATTTTATCTTCAGCGATGCCATAGATATACTTTTTTAAAGGAACTTTTGATGATTTGTAGCAGCAATGCTCAGACCATGCCTGACCTAACGCTTGCAGTTCAATATCTGTGGGATTCCTCTTTTTTTCTTTGAAATATTCTTGAATTCTCTTCATCTCAGCTAATGCAAGGGCAAGCCCCATCTGAGTACTGATTTGTTTTAATTGATCATCTGTAGCTGAAAAAAGATCTATTTCATAAAAATCAAATGATGCATCCCTTTTTGCGAATAATTTTTTTATTTCTTGCATGCACTCCCCTTAGCATTTATTTTTCATTAATTTCAATTTCATAATGATGAATGACTGGATTGGTCAGAAGACGCTGGCAAATAGCTTCAACATCTTTTTTCACACTGTTTTTATCGCTACCCTCAAGGTGAAGAATAAAGGTTCTCATGGTTTTTGCAGTATGGACATTATCAAAACCAAGAAGATGAATTGCTTTCAAGGTGTTTGCACCTTCAGGATCAGAAATTCCTTTTTTTAATCGAACATGAACGGTTGCTTCAAACATTGAAAAACTCCTTGCTGAAAATATTATACTATATAGATTAACTTATCGATTTGTAGAGAGTATTAAAAATTTCTGTTAATGCCTGCTGAAATTCTTCTACTGCCCCTTCATTAATTATTTCAATATCAGCGGTCTTGATTACCTCGCCTAAACCCCAACCAAGTTCACGCTCATCACGTATCTTTAACTCGTCTCCTTGGATATCATCATCTTCTCGCTTGCGTGCAAGCATTCGTTTTTTCCGTGTTTCATACGATGCAACAATTGCAATGAGAACAAAATTGGAACCAAGTTTATTTTTAAATAATTCAATTTCTTCTTTGTTACGAATGCCATCGATGACTATATAATTTGTATCATAGTGTCTTATTTTCTCTATTGTTTTTTTCGCCCAGATATCCTTGCCAAATCGTTCTCTCATACTTGTCGCCACAAATCCCACATGTTCATCAGAAAGAGAAAGTCCTTGTTTTTTTGTTTCCTCCCATACCGCATCACCCATACGAACAACTTGGATATCTCGTTCTTTGGCAAGTTCAACGGCTACAGATTTCCCTGAACAGGGCATACCAGTAAACGCAAGTATTTTCATACTATCCCTAATGTTGTAAAATTATGCAGGGGGAGCGATTTGAACGCTCGAAGACCTACGTCACAGGGTTTCTTAGTACTCAGGCTTGGAAAATACCCATAACTGGGCAATTCTCTGGTTTTTATTTAGACATTTTCTATCGCAACCATTGATGATAACTTTATCATCATTTTTTAACTTACTAAGATGAGTTCTAACAGTTGAACCTGATGGCCCTTAAGTACACCTAAGCCCTGCCCCTTTGACCGCTCGGGTACCCCTGCATTTGAAAACGGTAATAACACTGCTTATCAAAAAGCTTTTTGTATTAATCTAAGTGGAAAATATAAACTCAGTTATCAGAATTTAAAAGTGATTTTTCACCATATTTTGCATAACAATCACCACAGTATTTTCTAGCGATAAGTGAATGCACATGATCTGTTACCCCTTGCTCAATATAATATAATTCATTGGATTTAACAGGTTGATCACAGTACGTACAAACAATCGGTGATGGTGATCGTTTTGGTACTAAATGAGTTTTAATCTCTTTTTCCATAATACCCTCTCAAATACTTCATTTCATTGTTGGTTTAAAATGTTTCTGTACATATACTGAATTCATAAGCTTACATCGGTGTTGATTTTTAGAATAGTTGACCATTATCAGAGTTATCTTCAGAAGAGGTAATAGATTTAAGTATGAGAAACATTATTCAAGAAAAATAATTCGTATATATGGCGGCGGTAGTTTACCGGCTTCCCTCCATAGCGAGTATCTATCTGAGAGGGTGGATGCCTATAAGGGTGGGGTAGTCAGGAAATCCCGACGGGCCCATAACCCGTAGACCAGTGGTTCAAATCCACTCCCCGCTACTCATTTTTTTCAACATTATTATAACTATCCTAATGAATTTGACCAGTGTAATGGTAAACCAGAGATTTTGGGAAATTGATACCCTGCGGGGAATATCCATCAGTATGATGATAATCTATCATATCATCTTTGATGCAGTATTTCTAAACATTCTGCAGATAAATCTGCATTCAATTCCTCTCAGAATTTTTTTATATCCTATTGGCACTATCTTTCTCTTTCTTGTTGGTCTTTGCCTACCAATAAGTTATCACTATGCCCAAGACACAGTACCTCAGAAAAAGCTGTTTAAAAAAATTTTTGTACGAGGTTTATCTATTTTTGGTATTGGATTGATAATAACGGCAATAACCTATTTTTTAATAGGAAGAGGCTTTATTATTTTTGGAGTGCTTCACTGCATAGGTCTTTCTATTATATTGGCGTATCCTTTTCTTACAAAACTCTATCCTTCGATAATAGCAGGGTTTAGTATTATTCTCATTGGCATTATGCTACGAATGGTTACCTGGGATTTTCCTTGGTTGCTATGGCTTGGTTTTGTTCCAAACGATTTTTACACTTTGGATTATTTCCCACTTTTTCCCTGGTTTGGCGTCATACTTATTGGTGTTGCCTGTAGCAACAGATTTTATACAAATGGAAAAAGACAATTTAGCCTGCCTGATTGGTCAAGGTTTCCGTTCTTTCGTTTTTTATCAATACTTGGGAGACATTCGTTATTTATCTATGTGATGCATCAGCCAATTATTCTTGGATTGTTTTTCCTCTTTTTTGATATAAACTAACCATATCTAAGGTGTAATGTTGGTGCGGTAACACCGGTTCCCTTCGCAACATGACCAACTACTTTAACAGTTGAAAGGCTATGTTTTTGTAAAATATGTATAGCTTGTTTTACATCTTCTTTTGAAACAATGACAGCAAACCCCATGCCCATGTTAAATGTTTGAAACATCTCTTGAGCCTCGACATTTCCATATTTTTGAAGAAAACAAAAAACTGGTTGAGGTTGAATGGGATCAGAGATGACATAGTGTACATTTTTATTTAATCTTGAAAGATTTCGTAGACCGCCTCCTGTTATATGGGCAAGACCATGGACAGGGATTTTTTTCATCAACGCTACAATTTCTTTGACATAGATTTTAGTTGGCGTTAAAAGAACATCTCCTATGGTTCTCCCAGGATAATACTCGCCTGGGAATGTATCAGTATACGAAAGCTTATGTTTTTCTATGATTTTTCGAACAAGAGAGTACCCATTAGAATGAATACCGCTACTTGACAATCCGATAATAACATCACCAGCTGCTATGGACTCTCCTACAATAATATCTGATTTTTTTACATAGGCAAGACAGGTTCCCGCTAAATCAAAACCATTGATTATCTCAGGAAGTGATGCTGTTTCTCCACCGATAATAGAAATATTTGATTGCTGAGCCCCTCTTTGAAGTCCTTTGCCAATTTCTTTGGTAATTTCCGGATTGGGATTGTCTATGGCAAGATAATCAACAAACGCTAGAGGTTCTGCCCCGACACAAATTGCATCATTAACATTCATTGCAATACAGTCGATTCCCACGGTATCATATTTTTGTATGGCTGATGCTATCTGTACTTTACTCCCAACACCATCGGTACATAAGACTAATGCATAATTTCCAAACTCTATCATGCCTGCGTAGTGCCCGCCCAAAGGTTTGCCTATACCTTTTCGTGTTGAAGAAATAGTTAAGAGTAATTCTTTTATGGCTTGTTCTTCTTTATCTATGTCAACTCCA
Organism: Thermoplasmatota archaeon; assembly: GCA_046496795.1. Taxonomy (GTDB): domain Archaea; phylum Thermoplasmatota; class E2; order DHVEG-1; family DHVEG-1; genus JAUWYM01. The sequence goes on along the minus strand of JAWOGM010000059.1, from coordinate 10,429 downwards.
GATTGTGCATAGGTCATTTTTTCCATGGAAAACACCCTTTTTTTAATGATGTGAACAATTGTATTATGATAAAGTTTTTGAACAACACCGTTCTTTAGTAGTTTGTGAAAAGACTTTCAGATATCGGGGAAAGAAAAGCAATACAGCTAATTTCTAGTATATTATCTAAACCAGATATTGCCGTTGGAATTGGTGATGATTGCGCTGCGTTAGAGATAGGGAATGAATATCTTCTGGTGACGACTGATATGATTACCCAAAAATATCATATCCCAGAACAGATGACTCCTTTCCAGATCGGATGGTTTATTGTTGCTATTAATTTAAGTGATATTGCCGCAAAAGGGGGAAGACCTCTTGGCCTTGTTTTATCACTTGGTCTTCCAAAAAAGACATCAGAATTTTTTTTAAAACAGTTAATAAAAGGAGCAGATAGTTGTGCAACTTCTTTTGATACCGCGATCATTGGGGGGGATACAAAAGAAACATCAGAGATAACACTCTGTGGGACTGCTTTTGGTCTTGTTGATAAAAACAAGTTTTTACCACGCAAAGGATGTTCTGCTGGAGATATTGTAGCGGTAACAGGACCTTTAGGGAGAGCAGGTGCTGGATATTATATGATTCAAAAGGAATTTGATGATGAATCCAAATCTAATGCCTTATTTGAACCAGTACCTAGACTAAAAGAAGGCATCTTACTTGCAGAACAGAAATGTGTCACATCTTCTATGGATATTTCTGATGGACTTTCCTCTTCGCTTTATCAGTTAGGCCAGATTAATAATGTTGGTTTTGAATTATATCAGTCAGATATACCTATTGCTTCTGAGCTGAAACATTTTCAAAAACAATTCAGTGATATAAACATATTTGATGTTGCCCTTCATTTTGGTGGCGACTATGAACTTCTTGTAACAATTGCTCGTAATTGTTTTGAAAAAAATAGGAAAAAATTAGGAAAAAAAGGAGTATCACTGTATCCCATTGGAAGTGTTACATCAGAAAAAGATATTGTTATTGTATCCAATAATGTACGGAAAAAAATTGAAAATAAAGGATATGAGCATTTTAAAGGTCATCATTTTTAAGTAATTAAAAATCTATGGGTACTAAATGTTCAATAAATATATTATATGAGTTATTCCAAATATAGTATAATAACTATGAATATTAAATTGCTTTCACTGGTTACTGTAGTTTTCCTACTTTTGACAATGTTTACTGGATGTTTCGGAGATCCTGAACCATCAAACCAAATACCTGTTGTGATGATTAATCATCCTAAGAATAATGCAATAGTTTCTGGTTTTGTAATGATTAGTGGTATATCCTCAGATCCTGATGGAGACCAGGACATTAAATATGTTGAGGTAAGAATAAACGATGGAGCATGGAAAAAAGCTGATGGTGCTATCCAATGGTCATATCATTGGAATACCTATGAGCATGAGGATGGTAAATACAATATTAGTGTTCAAGCATGGGATGGCCAAGATTATTCAGATGTAAAAACTATCAATGTTAAAGTGAATAATCCTTATCATATTGATTCTGATCCTCATCGATGGGCCTTGTTTGTTGCTGCTGCTAATTTTCCTGAGGATAATGAGACTAAACTAGGAAATGGTGGTTTGTATTTAGCAGAAGAAATGGCTGAATATCTTATAATTGAGCGCGGGTATTCCACATCAAACATTTTTATTTTATTTGATGATGGATGGATTCGAGATAACAATGGATATGGCGATAAAGTTATGACATTGCAGCAACGAACCCATAAATATGCAATCAATTATAATAGTGCAACAAAAGACATGGTAGAACTTACTATTGCTCATATTACTGAGGAGTCAAATAAATACAGAGAAAGTGAAGTTTTTTTATGGTTTTTTAGCCACGGATATGGGGATATGAGTGATCCTCTAACAGGAGGGAAATTACTTGAGAGCAGTCATATCTTCCTCTGGGACGATATCATTAGCGATAAAAAGCTAGGGGAATGGTTATCTCCCTTGAAATCCAGAAGAGTTGCTATTATTATTGATGCGTGTTTTAGCGGGGGTTTTGCTGAAAAAACAATACTAAATATCCCAACATCTCGATTATTTCGATCAGGAATTCCTCGTGCAGGGAGAGTTGTAATTGCTGGTGCTAGTAAGTTTAGAGTAGGCTATGCAAGCACAACCAAAGGTCCTTTGTTTTCATTACTATGGTTTGAAGGCTTAAAAACAGGAAATGCTGATGGGTTTGGCCCGGGATTGTTTAATAGAGGAAGACCAAGAAGGTTAAATATTTTTAAGGACGGTAAGGTTTCAGTTGAAGAAGCTTTTTATTATGCTCGCTATATTTTAAGTACTGAGGAGTATTTAGAAGAGTATAACACAATGGAGCCGCAGATGACTGATCGGTATCCGTATCCAGGATTGTTTTTTAGTAGGAGAGGTTTAGTTCTTGGGGAAAATTAATAAGGAGTAAATACCATTGGTTTTCCCATGAGGAAAGAGGCATTGTTTTGGAAACCATTAACAGATAAAGAGGTTCAATGTAGTTTATGTCCACATCATTGTGTAATACAAAATAATGGTTTTGGAATATGTGGTGTTCGAAAAAATGAGAACGGAGTTTTGTATTCAATGATATATGCAATGTGTTCTGGTATATCTGATGATCCTATTGAAAAAAAACCTTTAAATCACTTCTATCCTGGCTCTATGGTTTTATCCTTGGGATCTATTGGATGTAATTTTAAATGTCTTCATTGTCAGAATTATTCTATTTCTACTGCTTCACCAGATACCAATGTGTTAACTGAGCTATCCCCAAAAAAAGCAGTAGAGCTTGCTAAAAATCATGGGTGTAGAGGAATAGCTTGGACATATAACGAGCCGACAATCTGGTATGAGTATACGTTTGATTCCGCCCAATATGCAAAAAAAGCAGGTTTGTACACCGTTTATGTATCTAACGGATATATAAACAGAGAACCACTGGAAAAGATATCTCCCTATTTGGATGCAATTAACATTGATGTGAAAGCGTTTTCAGAGGATTTTTATAAGAAAGTGTGTAAAGCTCGGTTAGCACCTGTTTTGCAAACATGTGAACATGCAAAAAATTTAGGTATTCATCTTGAATTGACATATCTAGTTATTCCGGGTAAAAATGATTCACTCAAAGAGATTACTATGTTTTGCCGATGGGTTGTTGATACGCTTGGTCCAGACATCCCAATATATTTCTCCCGTTTTCATCCAAATTATAAGATGAATGATGTTCCTGAAACATCAATAGACTCATTAGTTTCTATTTTTGAACATGCAAAAAAACAGGGGATAAACTTTGTCTATATTGGTAATATTTTAGATGAGAAGTATGAAAATACCATCTGTCCATCATGTAACAACGTACTTATTAAACGGCAGGTTTTTTCATCAGAAATCGTTGGGTTGCTTGATGAAAAATGTATGAAGTGCGGAGCAAAAATTCCAATAATCGCTGATTAATCGCTGAATCAAACCGTATTCATATCCTATAGTTCATATATTAATTGTATTTAATTTAATAAATAAGGAAAAATTTAATAAAGGTGAAAACATACTTATTATTATAGGATTATAAAAATCTGATAAATTAGATAAATAAATATTAATGGGTGGCATTATGATTCATCTGAAAAAAAATGATAAGATAATAGTGATAGTTGGAGTTGTAATACTTATTATTGCAGGTATCGGAATTGCAATGTATAGCCCTACAGAGCATTTAGGAGTCCCTCCAATGCACCCTGACGGCAAATATAATTATGACATCTCCTGGGAAACCTATACCAAAGCAGTTTTAGTTGATGCAGAAACCTATGCTGGCCGAGGAGCTCCTTTCAATTATGAGTTGATAATTAGCGATAAAAATATTTTAAACGTTATCGTTGAAATTTCTTGGGCAGATGACCACACCTATGGAATTCTCTTTACCAGAGGGCTAGATACATTAACAGCAGATGTTATATGCAGAGGAGTAACTGACTCTTGGAGTTCTGTTGGTAACGGTACACGTGAATTTTTCTTTTCAATTAATTCAATGCCCTACGATACAACAGTCCGTGGAGATAGTTTTGATGAAGCAATGGAAAATGTTATGGAAGAATATCACATTGAAGATACCATTTCAGTGTCTATTGATGTTGATGTCAACCCTGGTGAACCCATTTGGAGACCATTGAAATACATGAGAGATCGTGGTAATGGTTTTGATTTAACAATTAGATATGAGTACTATGATGCTTATCTGACTGATAGCCAAATGAATTCTGATGATCCAAATGGTGATGATCATTTTAACGAAACAGCTTCTGATGATGATCCTTATCAACATCTTGGAAAACTAATCATCGCTGGATTAACACGGTGGTAAAAAAAGTTACCATCTCCTCATTTTATTTTATTTTTTTAAACTTTGAATCTAAGAAGCGCACCTAGTCCTCCAAGTCCTTCAAATTTTCTTCCTGCATCATGCATACTGTTAATAATAATAAAATCGCTATGTGTTTTACGTGCAAGTTCTAAATATTTTTCTCCTTGTTTACTTCTCACCATGATATCTGATATAAGCAGACGTTGCACTGCTCCTTTCTCTAAAGCATCAAATACTTCGTCTTTTCCATATGTTGCAAGACCATCTTTTTTTATTTCTTCAAATAATTTTTCAATATTTTGAGTTTCGTAAGATACTCTGTTATTCTTTGTTATTTGTTCAACAATCCCAATTTTTAATGCTTCATGAATTCCCGTCATTTCAGCATGGGCAGTAGCATGCGTTTGACAGTTACTAAAAAGGCTTGGTTCTTTTGTTTTTCCATACGAAACAAAATGTTCCCGAGTGAAACCCGGACCAATAACTATCAAAGGGTAATCATTGCTGCAAGTTGATTTAAGAATTGATATGATATCACCAAAGTATTCATGTGTGGTTTCTTTACTTTCATACATTTTTCCTGATCGTTTTGAAGTAATATCAGCGACATGTTGTATTCCACTTTGTCTGAGTACAGCTATGGTTGCTGTATCCTCATCAAGGGATACGAAAACAAGCAATGACTGCGTTCTTTGTTTAACTGCTTCCTCTAACCGATCAAGCTGATAGGATTTCCATTCATCTTTAAGGATGGTAAAAGAATTCATTGATTCTGCTTCAATATTGTACGTATGATAGGACCCAACATCTTGAGGAGCTTCCTCTATGATCCCTTGAACTCGTAATCGGTCTGAAAATTCATGAAAATTTACTTTTTCAACTCGTAATGCTATTTTCATTGGTTTTTTCTCAGCTTTTTTTGATCGTATTCTATCATCATTATGTTCCTCTGTTCTAAACATAACAGCTTTGATAATATCTCCTTCTTCGATTATGTTATAAAGATGCCAAATATCATCAAGATTTTCAGCAACAAGTTTTATTTGACCATGATGTAAATCTTTAAAAATAATTTTCATATCATTCACCTATTTACCTTCAAAACCTACAGTCTTAATTATTGTCACACCTCCGGGTGGTAGAAGACCTTGAATTGTTTGCATGGGGGCATTAAAGATTGTAGAGAGTTTTTTTGCAATACTATTTTTATCTGTTGGTCCTGACTGTAGTATCACATATTTTTCTGAATGTGCTTTTATTGAATTTACCGGGCCTGCCATTATCTTTGTTGCATTATCAAGAGATACTTCACCCAGAGCGATTTCTAGGCTACATCGGTAATGATTTCGTTTTCCTCGTATTATAAATGCCCCTTTCGGAAGAAATTCTCCGCTTTCTGGTGTTTTACTCACTTGCTCAGGGTATACCCAATATGCTTGTGCATCAGCAAATTGATTCCATGCTTTAGAATATGACGCAGCAAATATACAGGCTTGTTCAAGTGTTTCTTCAGAAATAGCTATATTTTTATCAAATATATCTATAGATTTGACAATGCAACTAGGCGCCCCATGGACATCAGCATGAACATAACGGTCAGATTCTTTCAGATATTTTTTGACTATTATTTCGTTTGTTTTTGCGTCTTTTCCTGCAATGATTATATTGCCCTCTTTAGAAATAAACCATCTAAAATGTTCAAACCAGAATTTTTTTCCAGTCTTGTTTGTTTTTTGTTCTTTTTCGACGATATCTTTTTCTTTCAGAGTGTTTATCTTATCTTTTGTTTGTTCTATTGCTTTTTGAGCTCCAACTAATTTCTCCTGGTATTTTTTACTGGCTTGATAGGCTTGTTCGGCATTTTCTGAGACTGATTTTCGAAAATCTATATTGATTTCATGTGGTTTACCCTGTTCGTCGGGTAGGCTGATTATAAGTTCATTTGAAATTGGATCAAAATGTTTTACAATACTTTTTGAATTAATGTCTTCAATTCCTTGGGTTTTTTGTTTTTCCTTTAAAAGTATTGATACTTCATCAAGAAGTTGTTGGCAGGACTGATAGTTTAAATAAATGATATCGCCTTGGATTTTTTTCTGTTGAATTTTTTGTTTAAAAACTTGAAGGCTTTGGTTTTGTTGGTCGAGTTGGCGCTGTAATTGTTGTATTTTTTGTTGATATTTTGTTTCTGTTTTAGTTTGTGGTTTTGCAATAAAATATTCTAGACCTCTGAGAAAACTGGATATTTTTTCCATATCATATGACTGATAGCTTTGGAAAGGGATGGGTATTATGTCAATGACTTCTTGTTTGTTTTTTATGTAAAATGGAGTAAAATTTTTTTCTTTGAATATGTCTAGAAATGTTGTAATTTCGCTAATTATTCTTTGTATTATATCTTCTTTTATCTGTTTTGTTTTAGTATTTTTTTCAATGTTTGCCCGGTAACATATCTCTTCTGCATAGGATCCTCCAAAATTGCACTGTACTGCCAGTGTTCGAACAATATCTGAATTACTGTTTTTTAGGATCTCTATAAATTCAGAATAAGTAAGGTTAAAAGGATTACGTTGTGATGGTGGAAATACATATGGCTGATGAGATCGTAGTATTCGATGAGACCATTTTTGAGTGATAAGTGGGAGTATGATTTTTTTATCTGGGTTTCTCAGTATAATGTTTCCTTTTTGGAATAATTCAATAATTAAGGAATATTCTCCTTCTTTTTTTCCGATGTTAATAATAATTATTCTATCAAATTCGTGTTGTTTTATGGATGTAATTCTTCCATTCACTAAATATTTGCGACAGGTCATTGCAAATGTTGATGGTTTTTGTGGTACTGAAAATTCTTTTTGTGTAAGACAGAAAAGTTCTCCATTTTTTATGTATAGTGCTTCTTTTTTATTAGTGGTATTGTTGCGTATTCGAATGAGTAATTCGTCGCGTGTTGGTTGGTATATTTTTTCGATATGACTGCCTAAGAGTTCTTGGAGTTCTGATACAATTACATAGATATCAAATGATGAGAGTCCTCGTTGCATAATCGATGGGATTATACAGTTCATGATTTAAAAACAAATTGATAGTCTTTTTTTAGAGAAAAAAGGAAATGATCTATATTTTTTTAAAATAAAGATTATTAAAAGGATGGAATGTGAGGTACCCTTTTAAAAAGAAAAAGATGGGATGCTTAGGGAGGTTAAGGGTACCTCTTGTTCTAGGAGGAAAAAGTTTATGTTATAATATGATGGCAGGGAGAGCTGGCGGAGATGGGATGTGGTAAAGGGTGGTGTTTGTGTTTGTGTTGTTTTTAGTTGAATTGGAGACCCCCTTTGATAGAAAGCGTTATGAAAGAAATTTGAGATATTCAGTGTTATTTTTTTGATCATTTTTCCTTCACCACTTTGCAATGCATATATGCCTTGCAATACTAGTATGCATATGCACCTATATATACATTTCGGTCTTTGCATGGCAATAGTGGTAAGCAAAAACGTAATGCATATATACCCAAATAAGTATTTTGATTGTGATTTTTGTGGAAAGTTATCAAAGAGAGCTTGCTCATATTAGAAACATTCTTAAACAAAATCCAAAAGGAATGACAGTCACAGACATAGCAAGAGAGATACATATCAACAGAAATTCTGTAGCAAAATACCTTGATATTTTACTTATCTCAGGTCATGCAGAAATGATCACATTTGGACCTGCAAAAGTATTTTTTCCATGCCGTAGAATTCCTCTTTCAGCAATACTGAATTTAACCATGGATTATATCTTGTTGTTAGATAAAGACTTAAAATGTATACAAATGAATGATAATTTGTTAAAAATTGCTGATCTAGAGAAAAAAAACATAATCGGTCAAAACATTCACAGTATATCTAAGCCTATACTCCAAATGCCAGAATTACATCATAATGCAAAAAAAGCATTAAACGGAGAGGAATCTTTCATTGAAAAAAATCTAGTAATACATAAAAAAACGGTATACCTTAGTATTAAACATATTCCTACAACCTTTGACGATGGAGAACCGGGAGTCACGATAATAATAGAAGATATCACCAAACGAAAAGAATCAGAAGAAAAGATGAAGCAAGCGGTAAAAGAATGGGATGTAACCTTTAATTGTGTTTCAGATATGATATCAATTCTTGATAAAAATTTCACGATTATTCGAGCTAATAAATCCTTTTCAGATCTTTTTCACTCTACGCCCAAACAGTGTATAGGTAAAAAATGTTTCAATCTCATTCATGGACTCAAGAAAAATGCCCCATTATGCCCCTGTAAAAAAATTGTAGATACAAAAAAGCCTGAAAAAATTGAGTTTTTTGAGCCTCATTTAAGAAAAAGTCTTTCAATACTTATATCCCCTATTATGAATGATGATAATGAAGTTTCTGGTTTTGTTCATATCATGAAAAAAACAGCAGATGAACAATAACACTTTAGGGGGCAGCTGAAAAGCCAATTGCAATAAGAACGATTAAAGTCAAAAGTGAATTAACTTTTAAATCAAATAATCTTACCCATTCAAGAATCCCTAATATTATGATTGATAAGACAAGTAAAACTACAAATAAAACTCCTATCTGAACTAAACCATTTAAAATATTTGTTGACAGTAGTAGTTGTTTAACAAAACTCCACATCGTAGAAAAAAATGCTAACACCGCTATAGCTAGTTGTGTTTTTGCTAGTTGATTCATATCATGTTGTCAGCACATTTTTGTTTATAAAACTTTTTAAAAACAACACAAAAAAACCGTTATTTTATACTTGTTTGAATAGCAATAATTACTGCTTGTATCATGACATCTAATTCCATTCCATTTGGATCTTGTGATGCTAACAAAGGAACATGGATGAAACCGGCTTTAATATCAAGATTATATTGATTGATAAACCCAAGTGTCTCATAGAGTACGGTGTTACAAATATACATTCCTGCAAAAAAACTTTGTCTTGTAGCAATGCCATCGTTTTTTATTCCCTGGACAATATCTACTGTATCAAATGTAGATAATCGTATAAAAGGGCCTTTTGGATCAATTCTTCGAGGAAGAAATAGGCCTCCTTCATAAAGAGGGTTTCTTTTAAGATTCAAACCCAAAGTTTCAATGTCAACACCAGTGCTACGCGGAGAAAGCCCCAGGCTTATCACAAGTACAGGCTTGAACTGTTGAATGGCTAATACAATAGCCTCTACTGATTCTTTAAAATCAACGGGAAGTACAATGCCAACAATCTCGGCATCATCAATTATTTGCCCGGAAAGGTTTTGTGCAATTAACTCTGATGGGTTAACATCATATGTATGAAAAGGTCCGAATCCTGTAATCAAAACAACTGAAGAATCATATTCGGTGATCTGAATTTTTTGTTCAGCAGAAGAAATAATTCCTGAGGAAACTAATACAAATAAAAGTAGTAACACAACCACCGTTTTTTTACTTGCAAATATGTTTTGCATGGCTACCATCTTCCATATTGACTGGATAATGTAAATATTATTAAATCCATCTCATCAAACGCACTATTTCCCGATGTTGTATAAGCATAGACTTGGAGTTTTATCCTACCGAGGGGAGGATAATGTTTGCCTTGTATTTTCCATTCGTAAGGTGGCTCCCTGTCAAAATACATAAAATGATTATTTATACAAAAAATGACATAATCGATTTCTTCAGTTGAGTAAACCTCTGCTGTTACAATTGCTCTTCCCACAACTACTGTTATCCCTCTGAGTTGTTTATACCACAGATGCCCAAGATCCAATGGAATAATTGGCCGGTTGAAAAAATAGCCATATCCATGAGACGGAGCAGTTAAAACTATTTGCACATCAATTGGTTTTTGTCCAATTTCTGCCATAACAGAAAGAAGTAATCTACTAGTTTTTACTTGATACGTCCAATTCATCTTATCTGGAGTGTCTTCAGAGGTGTGACCCCAAGGATAACCATCATAGTGTGCTATCCATGAGCCATCATATCCATAATCA
>JAWOGM010000027.1:0-7101 GCA_046496795.1 Thermoplasmatota archaeon | reverse complement strand
ATCTTACTAAAAAAAACACAGTAAAAGCACCAAAGAAAAAAGCTTCTCCAAAAAAGACTACTAAAACTTCTAAAAAAAGCACATCAAAAGCACCAAAGAAAAAAGCTTCTAAAAAAAGCGCGACAAAATCTGCAAAAAATAAATCAGGTTCTAAAAAAAAATAGACAATGGTAATTATTCTTAATTTAGATACTGAAAAAAGCAATCAGATAATAGATATTACATCTTTGATCAATAAAAACATAACAATCGAATCAGGGATTGCGGTAATATATTCCCCTCATACAACTGCTGGACTTACAATCAACGAATCTGCAGACTCTGATGTGAAAAGTGATTTTCTTAAAAGTTTCAATGACATTGTGCGTGAATTAGACTTTAAGCATATGGAAGGAAACTCCTCATCGCATGTAAAGACATCCATCACAGGAAAGTCCCTAAACATAATAATTGAAAAAAACAGGTTAAAACTAGGTACTTGGGACGGGGTATATTTTTGTGAGTTTGACGGTCCAAGAAATAGAAAGATTTGGTTAAAACAAATGAGTGATTAACTAGATTATGTCTTTCATCCAAGGATAGTTTTCAAGAACTTCTGAAACAAAAACTTCTGGTTTAAAGATACCTAGCTCACATATTATTCCGTTGATGAGTCCAGGGTTTATTTTCTCGAACGCATAATTTTTTATGGTCACATTTTTTGGTTTTTTGTCCCATATCTCTTTTTCATCTCTCATCTCTATTTTTTCATCGTCTCCATATAAAGAAGCAGGGTCAAATTTCCAAGAGTCTGTACAGATATAAACAGATGTATCGTATCTTTTGGCAATCTCTGCAAACATCTCTGAACCGATTTTATTGATGATGGTTCCATCAGAAAGTATTGCATCTGCGCCTATAAGCATAAGGTCACAATTTTTGAGGGCAAGCCTTCCTGCAGAATCTACAAAATGGACAACCTCAATACCATTTTCTGAAAGTTCCTCTGCTGTTTTTCTGCCTTGGAATAATGGTCTTGTTTCGGTATTGTGCACTATGATTTTCTTGTTTTTATTTTTAGCAGAGATTATCGCTCCAGTAACAGTAGAAGCATGACAATGAGTAAATATTTTAGAACCATCCCCTATTCTTTTAGCACCTAATCTATTTATTGTTTCTTTTGCATCACTAAAATGTTTTCTGACATAAGTTATATTATCGGCAAAAATATCTTTGATAACTTTTGGTTCTGTCGTATATTTTATATTGACAAATAAGTATCCTACTGCATTTCTTAGCGCAGGTTCAGTACTTCTCAAGCCAAAGAGCTCTTTTTTTACATCAAGCAATTCTTTGACCAGGATTTTAATATCTGATTTTTCAGGATCATTGAATAGTTCATCAAGTTTTATCTCAAAAGCATCTACTGCCGCTTTTGCTACATTTATGGCCCCTTGTATCCTGAGACCCCTTATGTCATTGATTATTTCTTGATATTGTGCCATTTTTAGAAAAAGTAAAAAAATTATTTCTTCTTAGAAGATTTTTTCTTCCTTGAAGATTTTTTTTTGGTTGAAGACTTTTTTGAAGGTGACTTCTTGGTTCTGCTTCTCTTTGAAGCATTTTCAAGTTGTCTTTCAATTTTCATCTCTTCTTTTTCGATTTTTAGCTCTTCATTCTCTATTTTTGAAACAATTCTATAGAGATTCTCATCCATTCTTTTTATCCTTCTTTCCAGAAGAACCAAGATTCTAAGACTCCATACAATCGCCAGAAGAGTACCGACAATAACAGCATATATTACTGATTCAGGATTAAACGCCATTCTTAAAAACCTCCTTTATTAAGATTTATAAACATTGTAACAAAAATAACTATTTAAATTTTGTTATTTTCTTCTTTTTCTTCTATCAAATTATTGACTGCTTTTTCGATATATTCTTTTGACCATCCGACTTTCTCGAGGTCTTTTAATGCGGTATTGAAACTATCTTTATTATCCCAACGAGGAGTGAGATAGTTCTTTATTCTGTGTATGTCAGTTTCTCTTTGTTTGAGGTAACTGATATGGCTATCGACTTTTTCTCTTGCAAAACCATGTTCTATCAATCTTCTTCTTGCATCTTCATATTCGTGATTATTCTGCAGTGCATAGTTGATATAACTGAGTATATCATTATCTATATTGTTATTATATTTTTGGCTTGTTTTGGAAGATAGGTATTCTATTCTTTCTTTAAGGCTCAAATTCACATTACCTTTGACCCAAGGATTCTTTACAAGCGCAACAGCAAGTAGGGATATTATCAATATAAATATTGCTCCTGTAAATATAGGCTTCAAATCTATAGACAGATATTCTTCTTCTGGCCTCTCTTCATATGGTTCTTTGACTGTTTGTTTTTCATCTCCAGTATCTTCCAGATCTTCATCGGATTGTTGCCTTTCATTTTCTTCATAATAGCTTTCATCCTCTTCTGGTTCATCAGAAGTATCATTCTTAAAGGTTATATTTGAATCATCTGTATCGTTTGTCTCTTCAGTGTCTGTAGTGCTACTAGTAAAACCTGATGAATAAGATCCTGAACTAGAACCACCAGACGTTCCTGTTGTGTCAGTAGTCGTGGTACAACCTTCATCCACCAGTCCGTCATAATCATCATCGAAATCATTTCCGCATTTTTCACTTGTACTTCTGTCCTCGACAATAAAATATAGTGCATCTCTATCATAAGAAAGATTCTCACTTTCCATATAACTGATATTTTCATTATACTCAACAAAGTCCATATCAACAACTTGTTTTTGTGAATAATTTATTTGATTGTCTGCTATTGCGATCTTTAGTGTTTTATAGTCTTTATTTTCATCTACGAAATGCATAATTTTTGTAGTTTTATTTTCTGTATTATTGAGAGAATAGTTGTGTGCTATAATAGGACGATATCTTTTGGAGTTATCAAAACTCACCTCTGCTTTTTCCAGATTGCTTAAGTTCATATCTGATAAGTTTATCTGGCTATAGTTTATACTAAAATTAAGATTTTCTTCAGTCCCGTTATGTTGTAAGGAAATAATTCCTGTGTGATTGAATATGAATTGGAAATCACTTATGCCTTGGGCAATAGGTCCTGAAAAATTAGTATCGTTGAAAAAAAGTTTATCCTCTTTTTTACCAAAAACTTGTGTTATTACTCTTGTCATAAGGTTTTCAGAAGATAGTTTTTCTACTGTAAAATTTGTAAAATTAGTATATGTATACTCAAAATATTGTGTTATGTTTGAAAGTCCATCACTTATTGTGACCTCTACCCTTTGGGTTCCTGTTTTATTACCGAAACTTTTTATGCTAATATTTTCATCATTTATTGAGTAGTTTATGATATCTGAATTCAAAATATCATTAAAATAGTATTGTGGTGTGTAGTAATCTGGGTCGCTATAATAATTTTTCATATCAATTTCTTCAGTCTCATTCAGATATAACATACTTTCTGTATCTGGAAGCAGTTCATCTGTTTTATTGATGTCTCTGTTATATACATAGAAACTCTTTATTTCAGTAGAATTTATATTTCCTGCTCCATCTTCAGAATACGATTTCCAATAGATATCTCTTCCAGGAAATAACATTTCTTTATTTAATATGAAGTAATTTTCCTCAGTAGTTAGATTATTTTTAGTTGTGTTTGTGCCATTAAGTCCATACCATACTTCAAAATAATTAGTGTTTTCTCCAGAAGTATTTGTATCGATAATAGGATCATACCATCCAACACTAAGATTAACAAAGTATCCCTCGTCTGTATTATTGTTGTATATTTCATCTGCTTCTATTCCGTAGCTATCGATCTGTTTGATGTAACCATATTTATCCGCAAAAGTATCGTAGATAAGATAACTATCTTGCGAAATATTGTTACTTTTGTTCACGCTTATATTATTACTGGCAAATACTTCGATCCTATATTTTCCTTGAGTGAGATTTGAAGCATTTATATTTTCAAGTATGCTGAAGTTTGTATTGTTGGTTGATTTGTAGGTGTAATTTTTTAGTAGCTTTGTACCATTTTCAATACCAAATAGATTGACATTGACAACGCTTGCATTCTCTACATCTAGCATAAGATATAGTGTTTCTTCATTTGCGAAACTATTGACATTATTTTCGGTCGGACTTAGAGCCGGATTTATGAAAGTGATTATAGGAACTGAAGTATCAAGTGTGAAATTTGTAGAATTCATGCCTGTATTATTTCTCGAATCTTTTGAATATACTTTGAGTGTTACATTCTCAATAAAACTGCTAAATGAGCTGTTGACTTTGATATAACCTCGAGTTTCATTTATGGTCCCTTGAGAAAATACTTGTGATTTGTCACTTTGGTTAGTGAGTTCATACCACGTGCTATTGATATCTGATATTTCATCATCGACATATATTTCATACTGTATCTTTCTTGAATAAACCTCATTTTGTATCGGTGAAGATATATTTATCTTAGGGGATCTATTATCTAGTATGAGCTTTATGTGTAAAGCATCCCAAAGATCCATGTGATTTCCTTGTTGGTCCGAACAAAGGACATATAATTCGTTGATACCGTAACCAAAATTAAGGAACATTGAAACATTTTTTTTGTTGACTTCAAAATATTGCGGATCTGCCATGTCTTCATACAAAAGTCTGCTATCTGCATAACGACAATATGAATTCAATTCATCGGTCTGTATTGTGATATTTATTGTTCTATTTGTGATATTATATGCTTTTGTCTCATTTCTTAAGAATGGAATGATTGTTTCATTTGTCATATTTTTTTCAAGTCCGACCCCTAAAATATCTGGAGGTGTGATATCCGTATAAGTGATATCATCAGAATAGTTCCATTTGCTTGGACTAGAATTAAAATTATTATATGCTCTCACTTTAATCCGATATTCTTCTCCGTGAGAAAGATTCAGTCCATATTTAGACAAATCGATAGTTCTGGTTATTTTCTGTTGATCATTATCATCTACTGTTAATGGCCCTACGATATCATCATATATGCCTGAACTTTCTTTTTCTTGTAACCAATATTCATATCTTTTGACTCCTGATTCAGGGTCTATTGATTTATCGAATTCAAAAGATAATGACTCTGCCTCATGTGTCACAACCCCATTTCCACTAGTGATTATCACATTTTCCGGACTGATAGGTGGTGTTAGGTCAAGAGGGATGGATTTATTGTATGTCGATCCTGTTCCATATGTAGTTTTGGTCAGCCCTGCATTATTTTTTGATTTTAGTTGGAAATTATAGCACCATCCGTGTTCAAGTGTCACAGAGTATTGCCCTCCTGACGGATTGAGTTCAGTATAATATGTATTATCAAAACCAGGAGAACATTTATCATTTTCATAAGTGGACCTTTTCACAATCAATCTTTGCCAGAGTATTCCTGATTCATTATCGTTTCCTTTGTTTATCCTGATATTGTAGTTTTTTTGTATGGAATCGCTCAACAATAGAGAGTCATTTTCAACAGGTGTTGTGTCGACAGTAAAATCTTTTATGCTAAAATTACTCCATAATCCTATATTATCTTTTGCTCTGACATGTATGTAGTATCCTTTTGAGTGTTCAAGCGAAAGTGAATTGAGTATGAGTTCATTGGCCGTCTGAGCGCTGATTTCATCCTGAAACATGAGGTTTTCGGGGAGTATGAATGTAGAGCCATCAGTCTCCAGATATTTTTCTCTGCTTATTATCACTTCGTATTTATCTATATTAGAATAATCCTGGCTTGAAAAATTTATTCTTAGATATTCTTCTGATGTTGTGAAATTTTCATTAAAAACATCCAGGATGTGTGTCTTTGGAGTTGTCGGTTTTTGATCATCAACAAATATTATTCCGTCACTGGATTGATAACTGCTTTCCCCTATATTCGTGACTGTTTTCATATTAAGATAATATTTTACGCTATCTACTGGTTTACATATAACGTCGCAATGTCTAAAATCAATCCATGCAGAATAACTATTGTTGTCTTTTGAGATTTGTTCAGGATATATGATTATATCGCTTACTGTACTGTTCCATCCTTCTTGTGGATAAGGTTTGACCCCTATCGAAAAATTATAGTACAACACATTAGGGTTTGGAGGAAGTAAAGACCAATTGAAGTAGAAATTTGTCTCATTGATACTATATTCCTTTATATTTCCCTGGTCATCTATTCTTGTTATCTGGGGCATGTCAAAGTATTTATAATAATTATAGAATGTGCTTGTTTTTTGATTATCAAAAGTATCATTTACTTGTATGACAAAATCCCAATAACCTTCCTCTACAGTATCAAATATTATTGTACAAGTATAATTATCTTGATATGGTGTATTGTTGACACAGCTAAGATTATCGTGGTCGAGGTCAAAGCTTTGATTAATATCAAATGTAGAGAGGTTTCCTATATGTATCTGGAGAGAATCTATGTTGACTTTCGAATCATCAGTTATATCAAAATCAATATACCATTCTGTATCATTTATCTGTTCTTCAATATATTCTTCTGTGATATTTGGTTCGACTCCATTATCATACACTGCGTGTACAGTTTTTGACAGATTACTAAAACCATTATAAAAATAGTCAAGCGTTGTTGCAGTTATGTTATTTTTTCCTTCAAATAATCCAACATTAATGGCGAACCATCCATTCGGTCGTGAATTATTATAGAACTCAACTTTTGTACCAGATGGAGTCTCGTGCGATAATGACGGAGTGATATTTATCCTACATCTGCTTCCTGTTTCATCATATTCAGTAATATCATAGTATAGTAGTCGTGTTCTGTTGTGATTTTCAAATTTGATATAGTTTGTATGTGTGACAAAATCTGGACATAAATTATTGCTTGAATTGAGTGGGATAAAAATATCATCTTCGTCGCTATTTGTAGTTATGACCTCTGATTCTCCTTTTTTGCTAGTATTGTATTCTGAAAAAATCTGTTGGGTGCTTTTTGGAGAGACTGAATTATCATCGTAAGGTTGTGCATACACTCTGACTTCTGACCAATATTCATCTCGAACGCGCCGCGCTCGGCCATCGCAGCCTCCAGCAGCAATTGC
>JAWOGM010000090.1:0-9997 GCA_046496795.1 Thermoplasmatota archaeon | reverse complement strand
TCTTGGTTTTTTGTTAAAAAACAGCAAAAAGAATTATTATTTGTGAGAGATCATTATAATAATTTGTATGAGATAAAAACGAGATAATGGTCTGATATTCGAGGAATATTTTTATATAAGGACTGTATTGTAAACTATGGACTTCCATATTAATATATAGGGGAATGATATAAATGAACAACAAACATGTTTTTGTTATTGTTGGTATGTTATGTATTATCTCAATACTGCCAATAATAGACGCTGATGTGCCACAACAAACGCAATCATCTACAAACCTTTTATTTACACATGAATATCTTGAAGACAATGAATTCACCATTCATTTTGAGTTATCTGAGGTAATTCAGACTACAATTGCAAACGAACAGGG
Source organism: Thermoplasmatota archaeon (assembly GCA_046496795.1). GTDB lineage: Archaea > Thermoplasmatota > E2 > DHVEG-1 > DHVEG-1 > JAUWYM01. The sequence goes on along the minus strand of JAWOGM010000090.1, from coordinate 9,624 downwards.
GACGTTTACGTTATTGGATATTCCTGGGTCAGGATTCACTGGCGAGATTGGCAGCCCTCAACTTCCTGCTTTAACAAGGATTTATGCAATACCTACTGATGACTTCTCATTTCAGATTATTGGTTCCCAATTAAAGGAGATATTAGATATTACACAGATGTATCCTGTACAATACCCCCAATCAGATAGTGAAACTAACACTGAACCCCCCTTTGTCTTTGATGAAGCAGCATATACATTAAATGAACCAATGCCCGGTTTGCTTAGTGAACAAATAGAAATTGGTAATATTCGAGATATACCCTTTATGAAACTTCGTTTTTTCCCGATACAATATAATGCGTATCAACAAAAAGCATATATTTATGAGAGCATCACTGTTAAATTAACCTTTAATTCCGTTGAACCAATTATTGTTGAACAAGACTTTCAAAGTAAACCATTTTATTCATACTATCAAAACGTGTTTCCCAACTGGAATTTGTTTGAATCCCATTCTATGCTTATTGAAGATACCAATAGGGCAGAAAATGGATGTGATTATCTATTAATTACCCATCCCAATTTTTATGCACAAGCTAAAGAACTTGGTGATTGGAGACATAAAACTGGACTTAAGACAAAAGTAGTAAACGTAACAGAGATTGGAACAACCTATCAGCAAATAAGAAATTATATTCAAGTAGCTTATGATACCTGGAATCCCCGACCTTCCTATGTTCTTTTATTTGGTGATGCTGAATTTATCCCTACAACCTATTTGTATTCTGGAGGGACTGATCTTTGGTATGTCTGTGTTGAGGGATCAGATTACTATCCCGATATGTTTATCGGAAGATTACCTGCTGATACTGGTGCAGAAGCAGAACTTATGGTACAAAAAACATTAGACTATGAGCAAGCCCCACCTACTTTAGATAGCTTTTATACAAATCTTGCCTTAGGTGCCTACTTCCAAGATGATGAGAACAATGGGTATGAGACTCGTCGTTTTGTGCGGACATCTGAAGAAATACGTGATTATCTTATGACACTCGGCTATGATGGTGAACGAATCTACTGTACACATTCCTATATTAATCCAACGCATTATAACAATGGTTATTACGGAAATGGTGAACCACTGCCTCCTGAACTTTTACGTCCAACATTTCCATGGGATGGTGATCGATTTGATATCTATAACGCCTTAGAAGATGGTGTTTTTATTTTGAATCATCGAGATCATGGAATGATAAATGGATGGGGTGATCCCTATTTTACCACAGCTCATTTTAATGATTTCTCTAATCCAGACCTACTTCCTGTTATTTTTAGTATTAATTGTCTTACTGGAAGATTCGATGATAATGAATGTTTCGCTGAAGCATTACTCAGAAAACCAGATGGTGGTGGAGTTGCAGTCTTTGCTGCATCACGCATTAGCTATAGTGGTTACAATGACTTTTTATGTCTTGGTTTTTATGATGCGATATGGCCTGATTTTGATCCGGATATAGGTGGCGATATTGCAATGCCTGAACTTGGTGCAATACTAAACTATGGTAAAACATACATGGCAAACACCTGGGGCGATCCTTGGAATTATGAACGATTAACCTTTGAGTTATTCCATGTTTTTGGTGACCCCGCACTCAAAATATATACCAACCAACCCACGACACTTGATGTCTCTCATCAGATGATGTCTGGTGCTGTCCAAGTTTCGGTCAAAGGCAGCGGTACTATGTTAGAAGGCGCTCTTGTTTGCATAAGCCAAGAAGATGGTTTTTATCAATCAGGATATACTGATAACACTGGTAAAATTCAACTAGATTTAACGGATGCAAATCCTGAAGAAGAAATGAATCTAGTGGTCACTGCTCATAACTATCTCTATTATGAAATCATTTTCACGCTCAATCAGAGACCTGAGATACCAAACAGACCCACAGGACCTACTCAAGGAAAACCAAATACTCAATATATCTACCGAACATCAACTATCGATCTAGATGGGGATAGAATTCTTTATAATTTCTCCTGGGGAGATGGTACATATAGTGGATGGATAGGACCTTTTGATTCTGGAGGAGAAGCTTTTGCCATGAAGAGCTGGGATGAAGAAGGAGCATATGAGATTAGAGTAAAAGCAAAAGATGTTCATGGTGATGAGAGCGACTGGTCAGAACCATTAGCAGTCACCATGCCATATCGTTATAATCCAGTATTGGAGTTTCTGTATTCACTTTTTGAACAGTTTCCCAATGCTTTTCCACTACTACGATATCTGCTTGGATACTAAAAAAATCTCTCCTTTTTCTTTTTTCTCTTTTTTTATTTTAAACGATAAGTTATTTTTTTTAAATTTTATACTATCTCTATCCCAACAAAACATTTAATTATTTATGTCAATATTATATTTATTATGACTAAAATAGGTGCGGCAAAAATAATATGAAATTAAAAAAAGTATGGAAAAAATTTTCCTCTATCCTTATGATATTTTTGATGTTAAGCTACTTAGTTTCTAGTATAGCTAGTATTAATGCATCAAATGTTATATCAACGAATTCAACTATTTCTTTATTTTCTAAGGGATCTGGTTGTTTGAATGATCCTTATATGATTGAGAATGTTGTTCAGCTTCAAAACATGAAAAATGATTTAGGTGCACATTATTCGCAGGCAAATGATATCGATGCAGGACAGACTAACAGTTGGAATAATGGTTTGGGTTTTGCGCCTATTGGAACAAGTATGTCAAATGCATTTACTGGTAGTCTTAATGGCAATAACTATAGTATTTCGGATTTATATATAAATAGACCACAGGATGATTTTGTAGGACTGTTTGGATTTGTTGGTGATAGTGGAGTTATTAGCAATGTCAGCCTTATTGATGCAGAGGTGAGCAGCGGGACCTATCAATGTATTGGCACACTTGTAGGGCGTAATCGAGGCTTAGTAACATATTGCTCTGCAACAGGACATGCAAATGGCGGATATCGTGTTGGTGGATTGGTAGGGGAAAACAATCCTGGAACAGTCCAATATAGCCATGCTTCTGTTACTGTTAATGCTGTGGATGGTCGCATTGGTGGTCTTGTTGGTTTTAATGTAAATGGATTGGTGTATCGTTGCTCTGCTACTGGTAATGTTACTGGAGGATGGTATGTCGGTGGTCTTGTCGGCAGAAATCTTGATAGCACCGTGATTGATTCCTATGCAACGGGAATGGTTTCCGGTAGTACCGCTGTTGGAGGGTTAGCTGGAGATAATGAAGGCAGTACTATTATCGGTTCTTATTCAGACGCTGTTGCTGCGGGTAGCTGGGCTGTGGGTGGATTGTTAGGATATGTCTGGTCTACATCTATTGTTAATTGTTATGCAAGCGGAGAAGTCAATGCAAATAGTGATGTTGGCGGCTTAGCAGGTTATATTGTTCAATCATCAATTGATAAATCATATGCAAATGGATATGTGAATGGAAATAGTAATGCTGGTGGTCTTGTAGGCGTGAAAACTTGGGGGAGTTCGGTCACCAACAGTTTTTGGGATGTAGGGACATCTGGTATGCAAACCAGTGATGGTGGTATAGGAAAACCTACAGCAGAGATGAAAAAAATTTCCACCTATGAAACTGCAAGCTGGGATATTTCATTGATGCAGGATTTTATCGATGAAATATGGTTTATTGATGATGGTGTTGATTATCCTAGGCTTGGATGGGAGTTTACCTCTTATGTCCCCCTACCCACGCTTTCTTGCACTGGTTCATTTAGCTGGACAAATATAACCCCTGGTGATTTGATAAAAGGAACATTTACTGTCCAAAACAATGGTGACCCAGTTTCATTACTTGATTGGGAGATTCAATCCTATCCTGATTGGGGTACCTGGACTTTTGATCCTGATGGTGGTCTTGGTCTCAAACCTGAAGACGGTATGGTAACAGTAAATGTAGAGGTTGTTGCACCTAATGAGCCTGAAACAGAATTTACCGGTGAGATCCTCGTTGTCAATGGTGATGATCCAGATAATTTTTGCAGTATAGATGTTGCACTAGTAACACCAATGCGTTATCAATCAATACTGATCTCGTTTACTCAAAAACTTGTTCAGTGGTTTTGGTTCTTAGGTTCTATCTTTAAACTATTCTAGAAAAAAAAGAAATAACAAATAACATAGAGAAGATAAGAACCAAAGAATAATTAAGCTAATACATACCAAGGCAGGATTACCAGATGATTAAATGAAAAATAAAATAATTATTTTATTCTTCAGAACCTCAATGTTACCCAGATTATTGGAAGTATATTAAGAACTACTAAAATGATAAAGAATATGACTAAAAGTACCAAACCCTTAGATATTGACTTTAAAAATAAATTCATTTCTTTAAGTTCATTTAATATACCTTGAAGCAATTTTTCATTATTTTCCATGATATCTCCAATACTGTTATGATTTAAACTTTATATAAAAATTGTTTTTAGAAATTGTTTCTCATAGGACTAAAAACATGGTAATATATATCTCAATACAGAATCTTGCTCAGTAAGAGTTTTTATAAAATACAGAGTAACCATTATTGATATACATAATATAAAATCAAGAATGTGTCCAAAGTGCAGTGCTGCTTAAAATAAAAATTAATGCATCTGCATACCAATATTACTACTTTTAAAAATATTATGATATATTTTTTTACTTGTATATCTTTCAAACAGATGTGATTAAAACGATTAATGTAATAAGCATAACAATGTTTTTCTACTTATAATATAATTTTTATTTATACTAAAACATATAAAAATTTAAAGTAGTATAAAACTATGGTGAATAATAGGATACTATATAGCCTTATGAGATAATAAAACATCATTTTTTTGAACTTAATTTTCTAAAATGTCAATCAATGTGAATAAAAACTATGAACTAGATAATTTCCACCGTATTCATATCAAACTTACAATTTTAATAAGCTATAATAAACAATTATTTTATAATGAAAATTTTAGTTCTTTAAAAATAAATCAAGGTTAAAAATACTGATAAAACAAAATCATTAAAATCAGAAGCATTAAAAGCAAAATCCACATAACAACTGCTTTCCATACTATTTTTTTTGCTTTTTTCTTTTCCCACCAATTTTTAGGATTAACTCCCTGCACAACAAATGTAAGAATAGCTGCTAAATTGATACACACAAGATTAACCATAAAAAGGAGAAAAGCGCCAAACGATTCATTTAAATATTCTGAACCAAACAATAAACCACTTGTCACAATAGGTGGCAATAAAGCCACCGCAGTCATTACCCCAACAAGCGCTTCAGAAACTCCTCGCGTTACTGAAAGAGAACCAGCAATACCACTGGAAAAAGCGAGCAACACAAACATCAGATTTAATTCAATTCGAGAAAGTATTTCTGGATTAGATGGATCAACCTCAAAGAATAAACCAAAGAGTAATCCAACAATAAAAGCAATAAAAAAACCAAGGGAACTAACAAGAGATGCATTTTTAATAAGCTTTGAATCTGCAAGGGTGATCCCAAGAGAGAGAGCCATACTTGGGTGAAGTAACGGAGCTATAACCATTGAACCTATCACGACTGCTACATTATTATATAATATTCCTATAGATGCCACAATTCCTGCAAGGATAATCATTACAAAATGCAATTTTGAAAATGATGATACATCACCACAGATATCATTATAAATTTCTTCAATACTTATTCGTTCTTTTTTATTTTGTTCTTTTTTTTCTCCTTGGTCTCCTTTTTCAATTTCAGGTCTGGGGAGCAATGCTTCAACTGAGAGGATTATCACTCTGAAGTTCTCTGATTTTGAAAATTTTTTTTCTAAAATTTCAAGTACAGCATCGGTTTTATCTGCGGATATTACAATTCTGCTTAGTACTTCTATTTGAGATTTTTTCTCTTGTTTTAAATCTATAATATCTATATCTTTTAATAATTTCTTGATATCTTTTTCTTTATCATAAGAATGATACACTTCTAACAATCTCAAAGTCATGGTATGCAATAAAGAATAAATATTTTCTTAATCTATATTATGGTTTATTTATGTGATAATCTTATTTCTTGACTATAAATAAAAATAAAAAAGTATTAAATAAAAAAAAAGTAAAGAAAAGATTACTGTGGTTTGTGTATCATTATTTACTTTTTTTCTTTAAATTTTTGTTTTTTTCTAACGGTTTCCTATTGATAAACATGACTACTCCTAGTAGAAGTATTATCAACATTATTGCTCCGATGACAACACCATATTGAGAAAGAAATGTCGGTGGCGTTTTTGCACGGCTGTATGTCTCTGCTCCAAAAGGGGTGTGCCCATCAATGTTGAGTGGTCTTGCTGCATCAAAGGAATAAGGTTTAATATCTTGTACAGTCCAATGGTTAGCTGAGCTAAATTCAGTACTTGGTGTCCATATTCGAAGATTAGGATCACCATAGAGACAGACGTTTTCAAATAAATCCCACCACCAGTTTGGTCTGCCATCATGTACATATTGAATGCCTACTTTTGTGATTCCTTCAGTATAAAACTCTCCAACAGTTTGTCCTAGCGGAATCCCTCTGGCTGCCATATTCTGCCATACACTGGAATACCATGATGTTGCCCAAGGATCAATTATCTGAAATGGGGAGCCACGTCGCACCATAACCAGATGTAAATAATTCCCTGCAGGAAAACATGCAGCGCAGATTATGCCACATGAATAGAGATTATCTAAGGCATCATCGATATGGATTGCGGTATACCACGATTTCCCGAATCTGCCTAAAAGAACGGTTCCCACAACGCCATCATAATATGTCTCAGTATCCTGGAACCATTGTGGTGTGAGATGACGTAAGATAGGTAAACTTGCAATAGAGCCGAGTATATCACGTATTGGCCGTCTGGCAAGGGCATAATCCATCGCTGTTCGTACTAAGCGAATCCCCCGTGGGTTAGGATTTCCTGTAATCATGGGCAGTAACCCATGGATGTCTGCAGTCATAGTGTCAGGCTCCTCGGTGGATCCTAAAAGCCATTCGTATGCTCGCCAGGGATTTGTTTCTTTTGTTGCTGCTGAAAGGGGAACAGTTGGGAAGTTAAAATGCGACTCGCTTTCAGGTTGTTGTTGTTGGGAATCCCAGAAGAGAAATGATCCGCCATCAAAGGGTGAGCCATGAGCATTCATAAACCAAAGTAGCATTCCCTGGTTGAGATTATGTATGTTTGCATCGAAATTAGTAGAATACACAGTGGTATATCCACCTTTGTCTAGATAAAAGGGTATAACAGTTGAATCGCACATATCAGCAAAATATGACCCCTCCGCTCCACTGACTGCTTTCATAACTCCATCATCGATTCGATCCATTGAGGGAGATACTCCAGGTATTGTTCCATCGGTACAGGCATATTCAAACCCCCAATATTTACTAGCACGGGTGTTAAATTCCATAGTATAGCATATCAATGTGTTTAATACAGGGTATGATACTGTTTGCTCTCCACCATGGTCTGTTATTCGTAATCCTAACTTTCCACGCCATGGGAAACGACGTATACTACTGCTACCTGTAATGCTGGGAACTCCTGCTGTGTTTTTTATGGCAGGGTTTTGAAAGACAAGCATGGGGTAAAACATGTTTCTAGAAATCCATACACTAATGTCAGTAGGCGTCCCGATGAATCTTCCTGGTTGTGCTTTTCCAACAAAGGTCCTATCCCAGGATAGTCCAATATCATATTGTCCTGCTACGGTGATAATGATTTCTTGGCCTTCTTTATCAAAATCAAGGCTTTTGAGAAACTCATAGACTCGTGTTCCAGTAAGATGCATTTCACTGACGGTAGGTAGTTTTGAAAAACCTGTTGAATGACGTCGCCAAAATTCTGTATGCCATGAAAGTGATGATGAAAGCTCAGGGTGGTTATCAACATATAAAACAGGAGATCCATGTATTGCGGCGATGTAAGCCGCGGGTCCTATGAACCTTGCTCCGGGGATTTGTTTATCTGGTTGTAGTTCTGCTACATACCAAGATGTCCATGGTTGAATAGTTGAAAAAATGATATCGTTACTATTTGATATTCCCCTTATTTTATCATATATTGCTTTATACTCTGTATAGGAGTGTAGGTGGAATTCTTTGGATAACTCATTTTTTGCTTGGGTGTTGAGATAGTCGCCAAGATCGATGAGATAGATATGGTCAACACCAAGCTGATATAATGTTTCCATCGTAACGTTTGGTATTTCGTGTTTTGAACTGAAGAGTAAAGGTGCGTTTAATTGTGAGGCAAGCACTGCTGCTTGTGTTGCTGATGCAAGCATATCTCCTTCCTGCCTGCTCACATTTTGTTTCCAGGAATACTGGATAGTGAAATCTACAGGGATTTCAAGATCACTTTGAGAGAACACACAGATGTTATATTCCTCTTCTGGAAGAACTTCCCCTAGGTAATGGATATGAAGATCTGTTTTTGTTGCTGATTCTATTGTCGAGACTCCGGGATCTCTTGTTGTGAGTATTTCCTCGCCGCCAGGACCAATTAAGGACATGGCAAGATCTGCACCGGGGTTATCCCATGATAATTCAATATGGACATCTCTAGTTCCAAATGATGGGTTTTCAGGTACGGGTATTTCTATACCTGGATACATCTCTATATCAATCTGGTAGGTGACATCTCGTAGGTTTCTTATGATATCCCGAAATGTTCCATAACGTCCAAATCCAAAAAACAATAGATTTCGATGTTGTTGAATCTCAATGAGAAAAGAGATATTACTCCAAACGTTATCAAAGCACTTGATGAGGATCACGACCGCCGGATGAGGATTATATCACAGAATGTCCCAAAACCTTTTATTAAGCAGTTCCGCGAGTTCGCAGGAGTTAAGAATTCAATCGTATACAATCAGTTTGATAAAGGTGAAATGCGCTACATGAGTTATATAATGAGAAAGGCAAACTGAGGCCCCACCTGTATCTTCCTTAATAAATGGTGTTCCTTCAAAATTATTACTTGTTACGACTGGAAACATAATCAACAAATCTCTTATTCAGTTATTTGATGATCATTTTGAAACGCTTGTTGATTTATTAAACTCCTATGATTTGATAGAGCTAGATAATGAGCAAATAATTGGACATGAAAAATAACTAATACACCCAACGTCCGGTCGTAAAAAATAGTGGACAAAATAGTCTCAGCAAGCTAATTTATTAGTTTTTGAATTGAACACACAATTGTTTAAAAGCATTATGGGTTTTTCAACATTGTCTGCTAGTTTCTTTTTAATTACGGTTTTCGTGCTGATAATAAGGTTTTATAGCCTGCATCAGCCTTGGTATGAGTTATTAGAAGACCCCCGCTCTTCCGTATTTTCACAAAGTAAGTTCAAGGCGATAGTGCAGGTTTGCAATAGACAAACGAATGGGAAGTTCCGTTTAAATAAATCACCCTTAGGTAAATCGCCATCAATGACTTAATCAACTAATGACTCAATGACCAATTCACCAATGACTTAATGACTCTAATGACTTAATGACTAAATTACAAATCAAGCATTGCAAAGCCGGCCATGCAAATCTTTAAGGAATTGCAA
>JAWOGM010000072.1:0-7913 GCA_046496795.1 Thermoplasmatota archaeon | reverse complement strand
AGACACAGCTTGTAGGTGATGATTGAAAAACTCCATATTTATTTCTATTTCCCATTATATAACACCCCATTTAGATTATAGGAAGTATAAAAAAGAAAATATCCTTTACTATAAAATAAATTCATATCCACACTTCCTCTGATATGATATCACGCGTTAGTTTAAAAAAATTTTGTACTATAGTAATAATCTTTCTTATTTTTATTATAATGAAAATTATAATGTTAATTCTTTTTTTATTGAAAATCTGTATTTAATGTTCGGGTAAAGTCAAGTTTATAAAAACGTTACTTTTATTAAATAAAGTCTACTATCTGATTGAGGGAAAAATATATGAAAATAGGTTCCACACTTAAATCCTATTTTAGACTTCTCCGACCTCAGGGGGCAACAGCAACAGCAGCTGCAATTCTTATCGGAGCTCTTATCATGGGCCAACGCGATATAAATCTGTTAGCAATATTATTTTTTATTGGTATTTTTAGCCATATTTATGTTTTTGTTTTAAATGAATACGCTGATATCAACGTTGATCAGCATTCGCACTATCTTCAAAAAAAACCCTTGGTGATGGGTACAATATCAAAACATCAAGCTCTTTTAATAGCACTAGCATCGTTATGTGGTGCATACGCATTGACTTTGATTTTTTTCCCCTCATTTTATCCGCTTATTATTCTTACTCTTTCATTTTTGCTTGCCTCACTATATGATTTATTTGGAAAAAAAATACCCGCAGGGGATTTATTTATTGCAGGATCCTGTTCATTCATATGCTTATTTGGTGCAAGTACAGTAACAATCAAATTTACTCCCCTTATTTTTATAGTAGCTTGTGCAATTTTTTTTCATATACTATTTAATAACGCTGTTGAAGGAGGATTAAAGGACGTAAATCATGATACACAAGCGGGAGCCAAAACAACAGCAATACGATCGGGTGTAAAAATAGTTGATAATCAACTAATCACTAGCCCACAATTCATTGTTTTCTCATATGGCGTTAAAACCACTTACATTGCTCTTGTCGTTCTTGCTTCGTTTCAACCAGAAATAAACCTCTGGCATTCTAGTGAAAGAATTGTCTATGCGTTGATGGTTTTGCTTATCATAGTTATGATAGGCAGCATGTACATGTTTTTAAATCCTAGATTGTATCATCGCCCTCGTTTAATTAAAATGTTCATTGTTCATGAAATTGCCTCTTATGTTCTTGGCCCTGTCATTCTCATCCCATTACTGGGTTATAAATATGTGGCATTTCTCTTATTTTTACCAATAATTCTATTTCTACTAATAAATATAATCTTATATGGAAAACCGATGCAACCTCTAGTTTAAACATTAAAATTCTACAGCATACTATTGGATTTTATCTATGATACAAAAGCGTTTTTATTTTCTGCCACTCTGTTGTAATAAACTATAGTGTTTTTTGGCATAGGTAATATTATAAAAAAATGATTGTACCACACTATGCAAAGATAATAATTAGTTTTTCAATTTAAATCCCTTCTACAATTTTTTAACTTTTTATCTGATAATAATAGATTGTAGAAATGCCGATATAAATTTTTTTTTAATTGACTTTGTTAGTTGATTGCATCAAAAATATATGGTTTTTACTGTACATTAGATTTCTGATTTTAATATTATTTATAACAATTATTAAAAAAATAGATTGGGGATATTACCCCATTTTTGTTTTTATTGCTTGGGTTAACTTGGGTAAAACATCATAAATATCACCAACTATACCAAAATCTGCAGATTTAAAGATCAAAGCTTCTGGATCTTTATTGATTGCAACAATAATACCTGAATCCCGCATTCCTGCGATATGTTGTATTTGTCCAGATATTCCTGCAGCGATATATAATTTAGGTTTTACTTTATGACCTGAGAGACCTATCCAATGATCCTCAGATAACCATTTTAAATCTGCAGATATCGGTCGGGAGCACCCAATTGTTTTCCCTTTTAATGCATCAGCTAAATCTGATATCAATTGTATGTCTTTTTTATCTTTAATACCGCGTCCACATGAGACGATAATATCAGCATCTTCAACATTTACTCCTTTTGTTTCCATTTGTTTTACATCGGTAATAGTTGAGGTAGATTTTTCAACAGATATTTTCTTGTTGATAATTTCTCCTTTGCGATTTGTATCAACAGGCAATGGATCATATACTTTTGCAGGGATGGTAATGATAGAAGGATTTTCATTGAATTGTTCGACTGCTATAGCATTTCCACTATAAACAATTCGTTCAACAGTTAGTTTACTGTCTTTGAAATAAACCTTTGAGCAATCAGTTACACATCCTGTTTGTAGTTGTGCAGCAAGTCGTGGGGCCAATTCTTTACCGTTTTTATCAGAGCCGATAAGAATTATTTCCTCTTTCATCTCTTCGAGTATTTTTGCAAGTAATGATGAATACTCCTCAGCTTTATATCTATCGATCTCTGTTTCAATGACATAGACAAAGTCTGCTCCATGAGTTATATAATCTTGTGCATGTTCGTCTGTTCCAAAGCAGATGACAGAAATTGGTTGTTTTTTCTCATTTTGTAGTGTTGTACCACAGTGAATTAGCTCAAGCACCATATTTTTATCTTCTGAATATACCAAAACCATGGTTCTCACCTCAGCACTCCTTCTTTTATAAGATTATCAACCAGTTTATTTATCGATTCGTCGATATCATCAGTATAAATAACATTTTTTCTATCCATAGAGACTCCTTGTATGTCAATGGTTGAAATTTTTGGTTTAACTGGCTCTGAGATAAGTTCTGAAGCATTCCAGGTGTGAATTGGTTTATTAGCTGCTCCAAGGATTTGCATTAAACTAGGCAGACGTGGTTCATTTATTTCTTTGGTAACAGTAAGTAAAACAGGATATGAAGATTGAATAGTAACTGCTTGATCTCCTAAATTCCGTACAGAAGTGAGTTTGTCTTTTTCAACGGTAACTGACTGGGCATATGTTATCTGTGGGATATCTAGGATCCCTGCGATTCTTGGGCCAATTTGTCCAGAGAATAAATCAATTGATGCCTCTCCACAAAGTATAATATCATACTCTTTGATTTTTTTAATTGCAGCAGCTAAGTATGTTGAGACCATGTAATAATCACTAGTTTCGAGTTGAGGGATATGAATTCCTTCATCAGCACCCATCGCCAGTAGTTCTTTAATTTTTTCTTTTGCATTTTCAGGCCCATAAGTAATAACCGTAATTTTCCCGTTATGTTTTTCTTTGATTTTTATGGCTTCTTCCATAGCATTTTTATCAATATCACTGATTTTTTCAGGTATGCCAGAGAGTACAGGTTTATTTGTTTTTGAATCTACTTTTATCTCGCTGACATCAACTACTTGTTTTGCACATACGACAATATTCATTTTAACACTCCTTTTTTCATTTTTTCTAATTCTCTTAGGTCTTTTCTTTTTATCTTCCCACTCTGTGTTTTTGGGAGGGTTTCAACAAATTCGATTTCACGAGGATATTTATATGGTGCAGCTATATTTTTACAATGTTTTTGTATTTCTTTTATAAGATGATCTGAAGCTTTTTTTTGGTTACGTAAAATAACAAATGCTTTTACAATTACCCCTCGTATTTCATCTGGACTAGCGACTACAGCTGCTTCTAGTACTTCAGGATGTGATATAATTGCTGATTCCACCTCAAATGGTGATATTCTATATCCACTAGCCATAATGAGGTCATCATCTCGTCCACTAAACCAATAATAGCCATCGGTATCTTGATATAGGATATCACCAGTGAGAAACCATTCATTTTTAAAACAATCCTTTGTTTTTTTTGTTTTATTCCAATATTGCTGAAAGAGCCCAGGATCTGTTCTTTTTACTGCGAGGATCCCCGGTTCCCCAAATGGTTTTTCTTTGCCGGTACTATCAACAATGCCACATATTTTTCCAGGTTGTGGCTTCCCACAAGACCCTGGTTTGATCTTCATACCATATATATTTGATAGATATACCATTATCTCAGTCATTCCGATGCCATCATAGATATATTTACCAAACATATCTTTCCATCTTTTGATAACTTCGGGGTTTAATGGTTCTCCTGCTGATATGCAATGTCGTAGGTTTGATAAATCATATTTTTTATTAACCTCCTCTATTTTCACAAAAATACGATATGCTGTTGGAACTGATGCAAGATTTGTTATTTTGTATTTCTGTAGGAGTTCAAACCATTTTTCGGCATCAAATTTTCCATTATAGATGAATGTTGAAATACCCCATCGCCATGGGTAAAGAAATCCGTTTCCTAATGGATATATCCAGCTTAAATCACCAGTATGAGCGATAATATCATCTTCTTTTGCTGCTTGCCAGTATAGAAGACTGGGGTCGTTAGCTGGAACCCATCGTTGACAATGCACTGCACCTTTTGGATCGCCAGTTGTTCCAGAGGTATAACAAAAAAATGACATATCATCTTTTGTTGTTTGTTCATTTTCTAAATTTGGTGATGCTTCATGCATCAATGTTTTATAGTGAAGGCAATCTTTTTTGTTTTCACCTATTACAATGACATGTTTTAAACTGGGACAGTTATTTTGTATTTCTTTTACTTCCTTTAGATATGTTGATGTGGTAATAATTGCTTTTGATTTGCTATCATGTATCCGATATTGTATTTCAGGTGAACGGAACATGACACTAGATGGTATTGGTACTGCCCCTAGTTTTATTCCACCAAGAAAGCTTATTTGAAATTCAGGAATATTAGGTAGTCTTATGAGATAACGATCTCCTTTTTTAATATTTAATGAGCGTAATATATTACCAAATTTATTGGTAAGACGTTTCATTTCTAAAAAACTAAAAGTTTTACAATTACCTTTTTCATTTTCCCAATATAATGCAATATGGTTTTTTTTATTTGTTTTGGTATGTTTATCTACTACATCAAATGCAATATTGTAATTATCTGGTATATCCCATTTCCATGAATTATATTCTTTTTGATAATTGAAATCTCCCATGCTTATGCCTCGTTGTTTAATAATAAAATTTTTTTATCTGAGGAGATGACCTGAGATTACCATCCGCTGTACTTCTGATGTACCTTCATAGATCTCTGTGATCTTTGCATCTCTGAAAAGACGTTCGACCGTATATTCTTTTGTATATCCATAACCTCCATGTATTTGCACTGCTTTATCAACAGCATCCATGGCTGTTTCGGATGCAAAGAGTTTTGCCATAGCTGCCTCTTTACTATACTGTTCACCTTTGTCTTTTTTGTATGCAGCATTGTATAAGAGAAATCGTGATGCTTCAATTCGTGTGGCCATGTCTGCAATCATCCATTGTATTGCTTGAAATTTAGCGATTGGTCGTCCAAATTGCTCACGCTGTTTTGAATATTCAATACTTTCTTCAAGTGCTGCTTGTGCAATTCCAACTGCTTGTGCAGCTATTCCAATGCGACCACTATCAAGTGTTGATAAAGCTATTTTAAATCCTTCTCCTTCTTTTCCTAGCAAGTTTTCTTTGGGAACCTTCATGTCTTCAAAAATCAGTTCCGATGTTTTTGAAGCGTTTATCCCTAGTTTTTCAAATATGCTTCCGACTTTGAATCCTTTCATATTGTTTTCAACTATAAAGGCACTTATGCCTTTGTGTCCTGCATTTTTATCAGTAACTGCAAAAATAATGATGATGCCTGCTTCTGATCCGCTTGTAATAAATGTTTTATCGCCATTTATGATATAGGTATCTCCTTTGAGTTCTGCTGAGGTTTTCATTGAACCAAGATCGGATCCTGCATTTGGTTCTGTAGCTGCAAATGCCCCTATTTTTTCTCCTCGCGCAAGAATAGGCAGATACTTATTTTTTTGTGCATCTGTTCCATAATTCATTATAGGCCCAGCTGCAAGTGAGTTATGAACTGATGTCACCACACCTGTTGATGCACATTTTTTTGAAATTTCTTCGATGACCGTTGCATAGGTTATAGTATCTAGTCCCGCTCCGCCATATTCAGTGGGAATAATAGTTCCAAGTATCCCCAGCTTTGCCATTTTTTGAAGGGTTGTTGTTGGATATTGTTCTTTTTTATCAAGTTCCTCAGCGATTGGTGCAATTTCTTTTTCTGCAAATTCTTTGATCATATTTTTAATCATTTTTTGTTGTTCGTTTAATTCTAATTGCATAAAACAAGACAATATTTTTCATATCAAAAATCTTTCGTTGTTTCTATAAACTAGGATACCTGGTAATTTTTAATGTAATTGACACTTGAAAGTTTAATTTATGGTTTATAAAATATAAAATTATTTAGCACTTTTGTTATGAAAATAGAAAAACGACAAAAAATTAATAATCTTGGTTTATTATTAAGCTAATTATTAACTATGGTAAGGTGGTTTATAAACTATGAAGAATTTGACAATACAATTTTTACAAATTGGAAATATTGTTGCTGCTATTGCTACTATTATTGTCAATGCTTTGGCTAATATTTTGCCTATCGGTGGTAAATATACCGCTGAGATATCAGATAATATTCCTAATTTATTTGTTCCTACAGGAATAACATTTTCTATTTGGGGATTTATTTATATGCTTATTATGGTTTTTACTCTGTATCTTGCATCTGATATATTTAGTAAAGAGAAAAAAAATACAATATTTATTGAGAAGATAAGTTTGTTTTTTATTATTGCAAGTCTTGCAAATATTTTATGGATTTTCCTTTGGCATTATGAATATGTTGTTTTATCTTTTGGTGCTATGGCTGTTCTTTTTTTGTGTTTACTTTTATTATATTTACGACTTAATATTGCTAGAGAAACTTTGCCTTTTAGACAAAAGATATGTGTTCATCTTCCCATAAGTGTATATTTTGGTTGGATTACTGTTGCTACTATTGCTAATGTAACTGCAGCATTAGTAGTTAGTAGTTGGAATGGTTTTGGGTTTAGTGAAAGTCTGTGGACAATTCTTATTATTGTTGTCGCAACTCTTATTGCAATTCTTGTTGTTTATATGCGAAAAGATTATGCCTATGGAGGTGTTTTTATGTGGGCTTTTTTTGGCATTTATCTTAAACGTATTGGTGATGATCAATTGTATGGCGTTCAGAGTGCTATTGCCTATACCGCTGCAGTTTCTTTAGCAGTTATTTTCATTACAATAACAGTTGTTTTCTATTTGTCTTCTTTGAAAAAGAAAAAATGATAATGTAAAAATAGTCTACTAACACAACATATGATCAAAAATTTTTATCCCTCTGTTTTTTATCATTGGATTAAGTGATAGATTAGTTTATGTTTTTTGTTGTTGTTTATCATGAAATACTACCTCTGTATGAGGATAGGTAAATTCAATAGTTGGGGTTTTACGAATTTTTTTGCATATTTCCCTTCTGATATCAGTATTTATCTTATTTCAACCAACAGTTAGTGTTTTAAATCGAACTGTTACATCAATTCCTGATGCTTGTAATTATAATCGAATATGAGGATCTTTTACTATTCTTTTAGTAAATTTTTCATTATATGGTTGCATAATTTTTGTAACTGCTTTTTTTATTGTTTTAAGGGCAATATTAAAAATAATAAATGTTACAATAATTGTTATGGCGAGTTCGATAAAGAATCTATATGGTTCGATAATCTAAATTATAACTTGTAGCGTGTTCATATTATCCTAATCTTTTACTCATTACCTAAATATTTAGAAAGAACAAAGTTACTCGAGAGAAATAATCTTTTTTAATCAAAAGGGAGATCCGCCTCGGAGACCACCGGGTCCGCGACGGGCCAGTCGACCGCCAGGTCCGGGTCGTCCCACGCCACCGCTCGCTTGGGGACGTCCGGACGCCACTCGGCACCGACGTCGTAGACGTAGTCCAC
>JAWOGM010000004.1:0-32991 GCA_046496795.1 Thermoplasmatota archaeon | reverse complement strand
TGCATTACGATAGCAATCTGCTAAAAGATCATCTTCTGGTTTATCCACACCATACACAGGTCCTAAACAGTGAATGACATATTGATTAGGAAGATTATATCCACCTGTTATAACTGCCTGCCCTGGTCTTATTGGGGCTAATGCACGACCCTCTTTCTCAAGTCTAGGACCTGCAGCACGATGAATTGCACCTGCTACCCCTCCTCCAATCCTAAGCTGAGCATTGGCCGCATTCACCACTGCAGTAATACCTACCTGTGAGGCTATATCTGCTTTAACACACTCAATTTTGACACCAGATATCATTTCTTCCATGATTCAACCACCTTCACTTTGCCATTTCATGTACCGTTTCACGTTTCCTTTTGGAAAGTTTTATTCTTTTTTATACCTATCTCAGTAGCATAACTTACAAAAAAAACAAAAACAAAAATAACTAATAAAATTAACCCTAAGATGTGACCAGTTTATTAAAATTTTAATAGGTTTTACTCTTTCACATCGTTTTTATAAAAAGACTATCATATAATGGATTTATTAAATTTTTTCACATCGTTTGAATTTTTCTATAGATAAAAAACTATACAATTTTTCACATCGTTGGTATATACTTAAATATTTTCACGCAGCGAAAGCTGCTATCACTAAATAAAATCCTTCATCTCTTCCTCACTACCCTTGACAAAACAGATAACACCCCACTTTTAGGTTTAACCACCTCTTTCATACTACCACTTTTTTTATTTTTGTCATACCCATCATAAAAGACGATATCATCAAAGGAAAGCCTGGGTGGAGCATTCCCCTCACCATCGGGATATCCCAGAGTAATCAAATTAACTACTTTCATCTTCTCTGGTAAACCAAGGATTTGTTTGATTTTCTCTTCATTAAAAATCCCAAGAAAACAAGAGCCTATACCAAGTGAATGAGCTTGAAGCATCATGGTTTGACTGGCAATCGCACAGTCCATGTCTGCCCATCGATAGGTTTTATTTTTCGCACACACCGCAATAATAACTGCTGCATCAGAAGCATGCCTATTTACTACTTTATAAAACCGACTTGCATCACCAACCTGTTTTTTAATACCAGAATCTGAAATAACGATAAATCTCCAAGGCTGCCCATTCACCGCTGAGGGTGCCCATCGCCCAGCTTCTACAATTTTTTTGATATCCTCTTGAGATAGTTGTTGTGAGGTATACCTGCGAATACTTCTTCGAGATGTAATTAAAGACAAGATACCATTACTCTTTGTTTTCATATGATCTCTACTCCAAACTTAGTTGGTACGACATCACAATCATGTATACAATTGTTTTTGAAAAAGAAATTGATACAATAAAAAACTAAAATACTACTGCCTTTACCATATATTATCTGCTTGAGTTATCTATAAATACCAGATCGTCTTTCGATTCACTGAAAGGTGAAGCTCTAAATGAAAAAACACAATGTAATACTTATACTCATAATGCTCGTACTTGTGGCTATATTCAGTGGTTGCATTGGTGAGCAAACCAATGAAAAAGATAAATTTATTGGAACCTGGAGAGCAGAGGGCGGTGAAACTGCTATGGAGTTTGAAGAGGATGACATAGTCAGCATCACTGGCGCAGGACCATTTGGCAATATCGAACTGACCGGGAAATTTAAGTATTTGGTAGCTGATAAACAAATAACGTTTTCTCCAGGAGAGCTGGGGATCACCTTTGATTATCGATTTCCAAGTGATACTGAATTAGTACTAACCAATCAACAAGGTTTATCACTCACATTAATCAAACAAAATTAGATACTCTCTTAAAATCATATTTTTTACTAGAACACTTGCAGATAAATCAAAACAAAGAAGATATGCCCTACAACTATATAATCTGACTTATACAAAGCATTCACAAACTAGATGTAGTATCTGCAATAGATTATCACATAAGATTATCTCAGTTGACCAGTTTTAATATAACCCTAGAAAAAAGAACAAATGAAGCGCTGTCAATTACGGGCGCCACATTGATGAACCCAGAGGCAATATTTGTTTACCAGTCATAGTATTCAAAAGCACAGCAGCGGCGGTATATAGCGACCCAATAGATGTTAACAGTAAAAACACACCCGCAGGAACTGGCGAAACACCATAAAAATAATACAGAATTAACGCAAACACCGCTATATCAACAAAGACTAAGATGCTGATAAATAATTTATTGGTCAACAATGATGCAACAGTTGCAATAAGACTGAAAAACAGTATCGCAATCAACCCAAACCCATAATATAAAATGTCAAACTCCACTTCAGTAAATGAAATAATAGCTGCAGTGAGTGCGATACTAAACATAGCCATTGAATAGGTTGTAAAAACAGTTGCACCAAAGATATTATTGCGTTTGAATTCAACAGTACCAGCAATTAACTGAGCAATCGCCCCAAAAAACAACACCCAAGGAATCAACAGTGATCTCATCGAAATAGTAACCAGACCAAGATACATCGCCGCAAGCACCAAAGCCGCAACACCAAGACCAACAAGACCCAACGGGGCAGGATCAGCAGGTATCACAACACTATTTGCACTCTTTGATTCAACAGTCTTTTTTTTATCAGCCATAGCAATCACGATTTCTGCCAGAAATACCCGTTTAGTACAAATACTTTTACCATTAAATACTAACTCCGAAAGTACATCTAAAGTTTTCTAAACCAGTAAAAAACCACAGATAGCAACCTATCTCAAACTAACTAATTGCATTAAAAAACAACAGAAAAAGACACAGGTCAACTGCCAGGATCAACCAATGAAAAAATAGCACCAAAAAATTTAGAAAGATAAATTTTTTTATCCTTTTCAGCAACAATAGCCACAATATATTTCTGTAAAGAAAAATCCAATCTGATTACAACGGCCTGAAACACACGAATATGCCCCGACTCTTCGTGGAGTAGAACTTATAAGATTCATAAATTCCTATGGGGGAGAGATAAAATTGCCATATCACAACAAAAAAATCGATCTTCTATAATATTTTTCTAAGTTCTTTAGGTGAAATAATTTTTTCTTTATTGTCTTTATGTATATCGCATCGTTTACATTTACATCTATCAATAGGAAAATGTAAAAGATCTTTATCTAAAGTTAAAAAATAATCATCACCATATGACATAGAATATGCAAGATGCGTTCGATCACTTAGCCCAACTCGATTTTCTTTGTCTTTTTTATCTAAACATTTACAACAATCTCTAAGAAGCGGGTTAGGCAACCAACATTGTATGTCTAAATCAGCAATTAACTTTAAAATGTCTTTTAAATCATTGTCTCTATCATCTCTAATACAAACTTGTACAATTTCTCCATATACTGTTAAAGAAGTTACTAGAATGTGTTTATCATTAACAGCGTGCCTTAAAAGGGTTTTTAGTCTTGAAGCCTCTGAATTTTTTGCAACAGCCTCAAAAAAGATTGTACTATCTAAAAATATTTTCAAAATACCACTTAAAAAAATGAAAATGTAGATCTGCAGCGTTTTTTATGTTTCTTTTTTGTAATTACTTCAACAATAATGCCTTTACTATTTATTCTACCCCCATATATTAATTTTCTAGCATTATCTTTTGTATAAGGTTTGCCCTCAAGTTTTTTTAATTCTTCATCTGTCATTTTTCCTACTCTATATGTATCTACCACTATTTATAAAACTTTCCCAGCAAAATTATAAGTAATGGTACTTTCTCATTTATACCAACACTTTTTTCAATAATGAAATAAATATATCTTTTTATAAACTTTCTGTTTTAAAAGTTAAGATGTTGCCTGCCGGCAATGGGATCAGTAACAGTGTCAATATGTATATTTCGTTGAGTTTGCGCTCACATTTAATCACAAAACAAAAAACTAGACTAAAAAATTGTATATAATCCCTACTGTTGAAATACTTTTTTTTCTCATTTTTTTAACTTCGGAGGTGCAGTTAAACAATACCATATAAGAAAAAAAATAATGAATTTTTTTTAGAGATTTTTTCCCTCTACCAAAGTATCATTATTACTTCCACTCAAAGACAACCTCTTCAAAAACAGAACCAAGACTGATGAGATCCTCAACTGCTCTACCCTTGAGATAGACCTCAAAAAACACCAGCTCAAACATTCTCATAATACTCACATGAACCTTAGGCGCAATGGTACCAAAGCCTAAAAAACGAGGGGGGATCAAAGGAACTAAATGATTAAGCAACAACCCAACATCAGTAAAACCAGAATGAGTAGCACCAAGAATTTCAACTTTAAACGCATCATCTGATAATAAACCCCATTTTTCCTGAACATTGGCATCATTAAACCGTAACTCAGCTATCATTAACAAAAACGGTTTATCAAGACCCTCAGCGATATAATCAGTATAAAACACACCATCAAGGGTTAACCCGCATACAAACCGATCATCCTCATAACAACAAATCGAGGTTGCTGCACCACCAAAGGAATGGCCATACATGCCCACCTTTGATAAATCAAACCGACCCAAAAACATAGGATCAGAACTATTCAAATCCTCAAGGGTATCTAAAACAAATTTCGCATCTTCTACAACACTACGGATACCAATATCACCAGAGGGAAGAGATGATGAATAAATTTTTCGACCATCAGGAAACACTGTGATACCAGAAACATAGGGATGATTAATGGATGCAACCACAAAACCGTTGCTGACCAAATCCTCAATTAACGAGGTATAAATCTGATAGACACCATTATAACCCGGTGAAAAAATAATGACAGGAAACATGAGATCATCCTCAGCTATGGCCACCTCAAATTTTGTATGAGGACGAACAAAACGATAGGCATCCCCGGGAATAGTCACCAGTGGAATAGGCGATCTATCCATAAGCCAAGCAAAGGTGGGCTCATCCATATACTCAGCACGTGGCTCTGTAATATCTTTATCTACAGGATACCACAGTTGCATCATCATCTCTCTTAAATCATCAGGATCATCAGGGGTGAACAGCTCAAATCTACTCTCATCAACAAGATGAAAAGATTTCACCCCAACACCATACGGGCCAGTCAAAGGGGGAAGAAACGATGATTCATAGGCTCCCTCAATAAAAATTCTCGAAAGCCTCACACTTATAATTACAGCCTGAAAATTGGTATCATTAAACCACAATGATCCAATAAATGGAAATGAACTCTCATCAGTTTTAACAATACCTACAATAACATTATTTCTAAACCGACCCTGCACTGTTCCCGATGAAGTGGTATCAAAACGGTTCCACTCACCCTGAAAACACCCAACCGATGAACTTCTCCCTAAATTAAGAAACCCAACAATCTCTCCATCAAGATACTGCGTATTCTCACCAAAAACACCCTCAAAACTACCATCAAACCAATCAGTTGACCAGTCATCATCAATCAGGGGAGAAAAACTAGACAGTGTCTCTTTAGAAAAACCATCAAATTTTAGAAATGATCCTGAAACAAAAAATGAGCTACCAACTAAAAACAAGACAACAACAACTGCCAATATATATTTATTTTGAAAACCTCTTTTTTTAACCATAGAATTCCCTTTTTTACATTAAATTATACACTACTGCTATATAATAGTTTCATCAAAACATATGGGAGAAGTAAAAAAAACAACACAAACATATGCCATACTCTTGTTTACATAAAAATTAAAAAACGCCTCATCTCCATCTCAGAGCATAAAAAAAGGGTTTATATACTGACTGAAACCCTCATTTAATTAATGGAATACTATTTCGTTGTTCCAACCTGTGTTTTTCTCAATTATCCTAGAAAAAACATGATGCTGGAACAACAATGCAAACTGATCTTTTAAATAGGGAACAGAAAAAGACAATTCTGCCCACTCGCTCTCAGCATTGTAGATATCTCTGGCTTTGACTTTGATACTATAGATACCTTTCTCAGTCCACAGATGAGACGAATATGCTTTTTCACCTGATGGAAAAGGACCGATAACCTCCGAAGTTTCATCTCCCCAATCAATGATATAAAAAATCATATCGCCATCACTATCAGTAGAGACAAAATTAAATTCATGATATACATTTGGTTTTCCAAGGTTTGGCCCGTCTATTACAGGAAGAGTAGGTGCCGTGTTATCCAAAATCAACGCCCATGTCAAATCTCGAATAGTTATCCCTTCCGAATCAGTAACTGATAAAACAACTGTATAATTTCCATCATCACTATAACTATGTATCGGGTTGACCTCTGTAGATATTGTTCCATCCCCAAAATCCCATACATACTCATAAGGAGGAGTTCCGTTTTCTACTGTGCACGTAAATTGGATTGGTTCATGTGCTGAAGCATAATAGGGTCCATGCACATCGACAAGAAATCCTATCACGGTGAAATCAGAAAGAGAAATATCATAGGAAGAAGACGAAGCAGTTGAGACAACGATTTTTATTCGACAACTCTCGGAACCACTAACGTCAACAAGCCACTGATAACAACCATTATTGGGGAGATCTGAAGCAATACTCTTCCAAGGACCGGAATCACCATTACGAGAAATAAAAATATCGACAGAAGAATCTTGCTGGGATGCTGGGACAGTTGAAAGCCAGCGAATCTTACGGGTAGAGCCGCTTCGAAATGTTTCACCACCATTAGGTTTCTGAACAAGAGCAGAAAGCGTCACTGGTTCTAACCAGGGAGAAAACGCTCGTAAATGATTTTTATATGATGGCCATGATCCTTGCCGTGTCTGTATCACAATATCTTCTCGACCATCATGGTCAAAATCTCCATCAACGACAAATGCAGAATGGCTACCCGGAGATGGAACGGTAAATGATGAATCAGCAATCCAGTTTCCTTGTCCATCTCCAAGATAAACATAGCCTGTAGGGGGACTATATGCTACAATATCAAGAAAACCATCTCCATTGATATCTCCAAACTGAGGGTAATATTGACCAGAAGTTGGAAGCCCATTTGATACCAAATCCCATTGATTATTTTGGTTATTATAGGTAAAACATTTCACTCCATTTGACACATGGCCAATTACAAGATCATCACCTCCATTATTATTCATGTCTCCAACATCAAGACCATACCATGAACTTGTTGGAAGCCCATTCTGAGAAAGTGTAAAATTAAATGCTCCATCTCCAAAAAAAACAAATGAACCGTCTTTGTTGCCAGCAAAATCAGGATATCCATCGGCATTAAAATCTCCAGTTTCTAAATTAGCAAACGTGTTACCGCCTGTTAATGACCATCGATGAGTCCAGGTTCCATCTCCGTTATTTTGATAGATATGATAGCCGTTACAACACCCAAATGATTGAGAAACAATATCCAAATAACCATTGCAATTAAAATCTGCAAGATCTGTTTCAAACATTCCCCATGTTTCACCCCCCGTTCCTAATCCTGATGCCCAGGGAATCCAATTTGTCCCTGTACCATCTCCCAAAGCAGCACCAATTAGTGTATCACCAAAACCAGGTTCTGAGCTATAATCATGATGTATGCCCCAGACAACATCAAGATTTCCATCTAGATTAATGTCCCCTGCTTCAATACCACCATAACCAAAATTTCCAACTTGACTGACTGACCATATAGTACCACCATCTCCAAACCAAACCATAATTCCATGTTGATCACTATTAATAAATGGTGAACCATGATCGCCTACACTAATAATATCTAAATACCCATCACTATTGATATCAGCAAGTTCCAATTCTGTATTACCACTTTCTTTATCAGGATAATTTAATCCCGTTGATTTCTCAATAAAAGAAACCTGAAAATCTTGTTCTACACCAGGACATACTTCCGGTAACTCATGTTTACTTGCAATTGAATGAACAGTTGAAAGAACAACGAAAACAATTAAAACAATAATTATATATTTTTTATAACTTCTATACATACTCTATTTTGCCTCCTTACTAAAAATAAAGGCAACCTCTCTATATAAACATTATTCTGCTACTTTACTAGTTGTGTTAAAAAACATCAAAGAATATAACAATGTTAATATTTAAAAAAGCTGATGTCACTATCTATGCATTCTCATTGTCTGAAATACCGCTGTTTTCAATGCTGTACAAAAACCAATATGCTGCTCACAATAAAGGATATCAAAATAATAACACAGCAAGGATATGAAACAGATTTTTTTGTAAAACAAAACAACGGCTGGCTACAGCTAAAAAATACAGACAACCGCTGCGTGTTTCACAATGGAAAACACTGCACCATCTATACTTTCAGGCCAACAGGATGCAGATTATATCCCCTTGTCTATCAAAACGATGACTCAACTGCTATCTATGACAAAGAATGCCCTCACCCAGACTATTTTCCACTCACTGACGATCTCAAAAAACAATTATTCCTACTTGTTTCTGTCTTGAAAAAAGAACGAGCGCAACGAATCAAAACACATAAAAAATAAAAAAAACCAAACTACTCTTATTCTGAATCCATTCTCTTTTTAGGTTTTTTTACCACTTTCATTTTTGAAAGAATCATCTCAAGATCAACCTCACCACGGTTATATGCCTTATAAAAAGTATGGGCATCTGTTGTATACAACTCAACATCACACATCTGATGATACTCAGAACACGCAGCATGGACAACTTCATGAATTACCTCTTTGGTTATCTTTGAGGTGAAATGATAATCCTCAGAAATAAAAATATCCAAACCTTTCTTTAACACCGTCACCAAAATAGAACAATCATTGACAATATCCTCTTCGTTAACCCCATGATGCTTTTTCATAGAAACCATACACTGCTTGCCAAACGCTGAGGAGAACAACCGATTTTTAAAATCAATTACCTGGGCATGACTAATTTTCCATCGCTTCATTGCCTGTTTATACTCATAACTTGTAATTCTCCCCCATACCCGTAACTGCTCAAGTTCAGACACCACTGTAGAGGTAATAAAACACGGGATAGCATCACGGGCCAAGTCTTTCACAATTCTATCAACAATACTACTATTTTTCAAAAGAAACGAGGTATCAAAGGAAACACTTCTAATATTCATTGCACATAATCTATGCCACCATCATTTTAAAACCTTCTCATACTCAATAAGATATATAAAAGAGGATTATGATAGGCTAGATTCAATGACAACAATACAAAAAACAGACAAGGAATGGAAAGAAATCCTCACCTCCGAACAATATCACATCCTACGAGAAAAAGGAACCGAGCTACCCTTCACAGGAATCTATGTCACTAACAAAAAACAAGGACTCTATCTCTGCGCGGCATGTAACAATATCCTATTTTCATCAAAAGAAAAATTTGATTCAAAAAGCGGATGGCCAAGTTTTTGGGATACCTACACAAAAGAAAGTATCACACTATCCATTGATACAAGCTATGGCATGAACAGAATAGAAGTCCTCTGCAAACAATGCGATGGACATCTTGGTCATGTCTTTGATGATGGACCACCACCGACTGGTAAACGGTACTGTATCAATTCAGCAGCATTACAGTTCAAAGAAAAAAAACTCCAGCATTAGAGATGACAGCCAGATAATCCCTGTTTTTCTAGATAATTCTGATGATACTTTTCAGCAGGATAAAAAGGTTTAGCCTCCCTGATAACAGTAGCAATCTCTTTGGTATACTTTTTTTGCTGATTGTCAGCTGATTGCAACGCAATTTCGTGTTGCTTTTTTGAATGATAAAAAATAACTGATTGATACTGAGTTCCCACATCAAGACCCTGACGGTTCCGCTGCGTTGGATCATGAATCTTCCAAAACACCTCAAGCAATTGTTTGTAGCTAATAATCTTTTCATTATACTGAATTTGAATAACCTCAACATGGCCTGTTTTATCGGTACAGACCTGTTCATAGGTAGGATTGGTACTACTTCCACCCATATATCCAACCGTAGTTTTCTCAACTCCAGCAAGAGGATTAAATGCAGCCTGAACACCCCAAAAACAACCAGCTCCAAACGTTGCCAAATCCATGAAACCATCTATTTCACAAACAATATTTATACTTTATCAACCAGACATATGACATACCAAAAAATTATTTATAAGGGATATGATTTCACCCCCAAGTAAAAAAATGAGATTGATACCTAGGTATTAATTATTTTTTTAACCATACCTGAAACAATGTAAAACAAATAATTATATGTGTGAACAACATGAAATTTCAAGAACTATTATTAAAACAAGAACTAATCAAAAAGATACAAGAAAAAGAATTCCAAGAATTAACACTCATCCAAGAAAAATGTTTACCAGAAATCCTGAAAGGAAACGATGTCGTTGGACAAGCTGAAACCGGATCAGGAAAAACACTTGCTTTTTGTTTACCGCTACTTAACAAAATCACACCTGGACAGGGAATTCAAGCTCTTATCCTTACACCAACCCGAGAACTCTGTGTTCAAGTAATGGATGTTTTCAAAGAATTCGGCTCACAACTCAAAATAAAAACAATGAGCGTGTACGGCGGAGTAAGTATTTCAAATCAGATAAAACAGTTACCTTCAGCTGATATCGTTTGTGGGACACCGGGGAGAATACTTGATCATATCAATAGACGAACCATTGATTTTGGATATATACAATTTTTAGTGTTAGATGAAATGGATAAAATGTTTGAAATGGGATTTATCAATGATGTCGAACATATCATCAGCTATGTCCCTAAAAAAAGACAGACACTTATGTTTAGCGCAACCATTTCCTATGAAGTACACCAAATCATGAAACGTCATCTCAAGCAACCAGTTATCGTAAAAACTAAAACACAAGTAGATACAACAAAACTCAAACAAGTCTACTACGATATCTACCAGCAAAATAATAAATTTTCACTTCTCGTTCATCTGCTCAAACATAACACCTCAGGTCTTGCTATTGTTTTTTGTGGAACAAGAACTGAATCAGATGTTGTTGCCACAAATCTCAAACAACAAGGGATAAATGCAAGGGCAATCCATGGTGGAATGAGTCAACAAAACCGGTCAAAATCGTTAGATTCATTAAAAAATGAAACAACAGATGTTCTTGTCGCAACAGATGTCGCTGCACGTGGACTTGACATTAAAAATGTTTCTCATATCTACAACTATGATGTTCCTGCCACACCAAAGGAATATATCCATCGCATAGGAAGAACAGCACGAGCCGGAGAAAACGGATCAGCAGTAACCTTGCTTACCGAGCGGGATCATGATAACTTTAGACGTGTTCAAAGCAATGAAGAGCTCAACATTGTAAGAGCACCTTTGCCCAATTTTGAAAGAGTTCCCTTTATGCGAAGAACAACTCCAAAAAAAAGACAATATAAAACCAAACGACATTACTATAAAAAACGATAACTATACTTCTTTATAATGGCCCTTTGCACTAACTATTATGATTTTTATTTTATAAGAATTCGAGGGCGCTCTACAATATACTTTACACGAGTGATTTCGCCCATTCCATATCCTTGTAAATCAACAGAATATCCTGCCCATGAAAACGTTCCTGATACGGTCACAGGGCCTTCAAACATTCCTGTTCGAGCAAACCTCCATACAATATCACATATGTTATAGTTTTCAATATCAATAGTTAATATCATGTCATCCCGCTGGGCTTCAACGCGAGATTTTAGGGGGTATTTTATTAAGGGCATTCCTTCAGGGGATGCTGTTTGAGTATAGGTGACGGTAAATTTATCAAACTCAACCATATTTCTATTATCAGGAGATATAATAAGAGCTGCAGCATAGCGATTTAAAGGTAATCGATAGTTAAATTTAGAAAGATATATCTCCCAACCGTTTTCAAAATGTATATTATACCAATCCCAACCCGTTGTAATAATACGTCGAGTTAGCGTCTCCCATAGATGATCATGATATCCAGTTCCAGAAACCTTATATTCCACTCCATCAAGGGTAATAGTTCCTGTAACAAGACAACGCGGAATATAATAATTCCCAGCATAATTTCCTGCACGAGGTAGATTTGAACTTCTTCCCAAAACCCATACTGGCCAGAAATCTGCTACAAAGTTAAGATTTGCACGAAACCCTTTTTCGGTATTGACTGCTTGAACATCCCACTCTGGATAGGAACCTTTTGCCCAGCTTTCTTCAAACACAACATTAACCCCAGGTCCGTCTGCCTGTAAAGTACCTCTCACATTATCTAAGGAGCTAAAATCCTGATTTCCACCTTGATCGTCATACAAAATGATAAAAAGATTGTCTCTTTTAAGAAATCGTATATCATTAAAAGCCATCCTGTTAAAACTAATAATCATGGAATGATTTTCAAGCTCAGTCCCCGGTTCGTTAAAAAAAACATTAAAATACCACCATTCACGACGACTTGAGGGATGGAGTCCTTCGTCTGCTGGTTCAAGGACATGTCGCCCTAAATCTATTCCTCTATTGCTACCTGGAGGAGTAGGTATTTCCTGGGGAAATGATAGTTCAGGAAAATCAACTGATGGATCTATTGTTGTTTGATAATAATTAACCAATGTAAACACTGAACTTATGGAGGCGACAAGAATAATACCTACAATGAGAAGAGTTGATAGAATCTTAAAAATTCTTGTTCTCCCGGTAATAGGTGAAGGCCGTAAGGTTATGAACTCCTGATCTAGTTCTTTATGCCTTTTCCAATAGTTACCTCGTCCACCATATCGTAGTAGTAATAATAGACCAATCAGAAAGATAGGTACACAGATATAGATTGGTAAAAGAGTCATATCGCTGTGTAACTCTTGTATTTTAGCAATATGATTATTAACTGATTGATCGGTACTTTCATAAATCAGGACTGCTGCTTCCCCGATAGGATCATTGATTTTCAAATATCGATTAACAGAACGGCGTTGAAGAAGTTCAGGTGAATATATCTCTATGAACTGGGACATTTTTGCGGATATGACAAGATGTCTGTAGATATGCATGATGTATCCTGTTTTAGGATTAACAGTTAAACGGAAAGTTTCGTCACACACATACGGTTGTTGATGCCAAATTATAGGTTTGTTATAGATAACTGATTCCCATATCTCCGCTTCAATTCCATGAATTAATCCACTATTTATTTTCTCCATATCTCTTGTTAATACGACATGCTCAGGACCAAGTTTTTCTCCATTTGATTCAACCCATCCAATGATCTCGGAAGAACGGTTGGTTTTCCTTGGTATTCCCATTCGGCCTGCATCAACATTGATAAACTCTAAACTTGATAGACGAGGATCAATTACATACCATTCGCTAATAGGTTCTCGTTCATCGATCACCTTAAAAATTTCATTATTTTCATCATAGAGTGCTTCGTGGATAAGCATTTCGCCTTTCTGATGATCATAAGAGACGGCATGAATTACTTGTCTGCCTTTGAATCTTTTAATGATTGGTTGATTTTCTGAAATGAGATTTGTAATTTGATATGGAGCTTGGTAATATGCTTGGGAGGGGGCAAATACGGAATTACGCTCCCAGTAGTAAACATTTCCAATGTCTTCCCATGTATAATCTTCAGGTAATACTGCTTTTTCGACCACTTCATTGGGTATGATATAAAAAAGAGAAATACTAGCTAAAAGGATAAAAAATATTCCTAGTGCAATTCCCAATTCTTCATATTTTTTCAGTTTTATAAAGAGTATGGATAATATAGAAGGGACTAGAAAAGATAGTCCTATTATTATTAGAATTGTATTCCAGGGTAGTGCACTCCACTCAGCCATATGATCATTCTCTTAAATGATATCATTGCAAATTTAATTTTATAAATATTATTTTATAAATATATAAAGCTATGTATTAATTATGTCTTAACCCCGATAAATACTAAATTATTTCCATTTTTAAATTCTGTTTATAATTATTATATTAATATGAAAATATAAATATTAGGAAAACAATATACAACATATAACCAAGTGCCTGTGAACCAAAATGAAAAAAACAAATCAAAATCAAAATCTTCGACTTCAATATAAAAAAACAATGAAAAGGGATATTCCAAAAAAAATGCATACCATCTCAATTATCATTACCGAAGATACCTATGACAAAGCATT
Source organism: Thermoplasmatota archaeon (assembly GCA_046496795.1). Taxonomy (GTDB): domain Archaea; phylum Thermoplasmatota; class E2; order DHVEG-1; family DHVEG-1; genus JAUWYM01. The sequence goes on along the minus strand of JAWOGM010000004.1, from coordinate 18,869 downwards.
AACCGCATTTAATATCGCTGTCTCAGCAGTTGAAATGGGAACACAAGTTGAAATGTTTTTCACTGCCAGAGGCATTAATATCTTAAAAAAATCATACAAACCAAGAAAATCTCGATGGGGAGAAGCACCAATAGGCTGGAAAGAATCATTTATCAAAAGACGAGGAGGCGCAACACTTGCTCAACTCTTATACCAAGCAAAAGATATGGGAGTAATCATGAACGTCTGCTATACCTCTATGATTTCAATGGGGCTGAAAACAAACAATTTCATCGATGGATCGATAATTAAAAGAATGCCTGAATTCCTCCAAAAAACCCAAGGATCAGACGCCCATTTTGTAATAGGATAAGGAGAAAAAAAATGGATCCTGAGTCAATTCTCAAACAACGCGCAAAAATCTTTGATAATGCATTAAATGGAAATCTGAGTCATCACCAACCAAAAATCGTCTACGATGCCATACGATGGATACCTATGTCTGGTGGAAAAAGACTTCGTCCAATACTTGCCATGCTCTGCTGTGAAGCAGTTGGAGGAAGACCAGAAAAAACAATACCTTTTGGCACAGCCCTTGAATATATCCATAATGCAACACTCATACATGATGATATTATCGATAAAGATCTCTGGAGAAGAGGTCTTCAAACAACCCATGAAAAATATGGGATCCCCATGGCTATAATAGCAGGAGATGGACTGATTGGAGAAACCTATCGAATGCTTTCCTATATGGCGCCACCTGAACTGAAAACAGTAACATATAAACATATAATCCGAGGAATTGCTGATGCAGCAAAACGATTTTATGAAGGACAAGCAATGGATATAGAATTTGAAAAACGATTTGATGTCAGCATTCCTGAATATATGACTATGATAGAAAAAAAGACAGGACAACTCTATTGGCTGGCGGGAAGAGGAGGTGCACTCATAGGTAAAGGATCACAAAACCAAGTCGATAACCTTGCTCGATATGGACTATTATTTGGAATCATGTTCCAGATAAAAGATGACTTATTAAATATTTTAACTGATCAAGCTCCCTTAGGCAAACAACAAATAGGAAGCGATATCATCAATGGAAAACGTACGTTAATATTAGTTCACGCACTATTGCATGCAACACCAAAAGATAAAAAAACAATTCTTTCAGTATTAGGAAATAAAAAAAGCACCACAAGAGACATCCAAAAAATAATAACTATTTTTCATACGACAAAATCAATTGAATTTGCCCAAAATAAACTCATAGATTATAGTAAAAAAGCACAGGAATGCCTCCAAACAATCAAAGAATCAGAAGCCAAACAGATTCTACAATGGCTAATAGATTACAGCGTCAATAGAACATACTAGGATTTAGATTACCAAAAAGATAGCTATGACACAAAAAATAATAAGCTGAGTATAGGGATTGTTACCTACTCCTTTTATCTGTATACACACCTAAACTTTTTTTAATGGTTCCCTCTGCTGAAAAACCTGCAAATTATTCATCAGATTTTTTTGAGATAACGGGGTAGTAAGAGATACTGATATACTACAAAAATCATACTGATTATTACTATTTATAATAACGACTTCACCTGTAAACTCTTGATTTTTATCCTGCGGTGCCACAATTTCAACAACCACAACTATCTCACCATCTTCAGGTGTCAGTCCAGTTCCACTAATTGGTGTGAATGTCCATGTTCCCCAGCTTGGATATGATTCAATCTCCCAATCAAGCTCTGAGCCAGACATACCAATATTTTGAATATTTATAGTACCAGAAACAATTGACCCGGGAGTTATATCATTGAAATGCAACACCCCGTTACATTCTAAATTATCCTCAAAGAATTGATTATAATACAAAAAATTACCAACAGAGCTATCCCAATTGGAAACAAGCATATCCAGCGACTTTGAATACGTATATTCAACCTCCACCAAATTTAATGCATCAGTTGAAATGGTAAACCATCCATGCTCACGATTAAAAGTATATTCTGAATAATCCAACAGTTCTCCATCAACAGTCACACTAAGAATTGTCTGTATTGGCTGATGAGGAAGATAAAAAAGACGTGTACTTCCATCTGCAGAAAAACTCTTTGATAATACAAATTCATTTACCTTTGGTCCGACATCTCCAAACACAATTTTTTCTACCACACTTGTCAAGCCCGAACTCCACGAAGGATTTGAGGGAAGACCATCACCTGTATTTAAAAAAATTCGTGTATGATCCCACCAAGCACCTGTTGCCAAATCTAACATACCATTACCATTAACATCGGCAAGAGCCAGCGCAGAACCATATCCATCGTAATAATTCCAAGAATTTGTTGTTTCAAAAAACCCCTGTTCAAGACCCAAATATTGTTTAAACCTTCCATCACCAGTTAATTGAATGTTATCAGTGGTAAACAAATCACGTAATCCATCCCCGTTAACATCACCTGCGGTGATCATGATTCCATCCTGATTTCCACTATCAAGAGTCTGCCATGAAGCACTTGTTTCAAGCATCCCGCCTAGATTACGATACACCATGGTATTTTGCCCTGCACCAATACCAACAAGATCAAGCCATCCATCATTATCAGCATCAACCCATAAAACACCCTGCAGATTATGCATGTCATCAGATTGCCAGCTTGCTGTTGATTCAAGCACCCCATCATAATTCATATACACATAATTATGATATTCATGCTGAGGAGAATATGCCCAACCAGTCGCTACTGCTAAATCCGGACGCCCATCATTATTCATATCACCAAATGCAACACCAAACGCATTACCACTAATATCTGCAGACCAATCAGGTACCGATGATAACACCCCATTATTATTCAAATAAAGACGAGCTATTGGTCCAAAACTTGACTGACGACCTAAATAAGAAACAGCAACATCAGGCCATCCATCACCATTAACATCGGCAACATCCAAATGCCCATTATAACCTAAATCATCTGACTGCCAATCAGCAACAAGGGAAAAACTCCCATTATTGTTATAGTATACGTTTAATCTTCCTGGAACCATATCATTACCATCAGCAATTATGATATCAAGCAATCCATTTTGATTAATATCAGCAAGAGCAGCTCCGGTACTATAATGGGGATTGGATGAAATCCAATGAGGAATTGCAGGATAAATCGGAGGATCCATAAAAGTACTAGATACTAAATCAGTCGTCTTTTCAGATACTGCACCAATCGTTCCAACACAGCTACCCATTAAAAGAAATACAACACATAAACAACAGAGAATGTTTCTTCTCAATATATTTTCCATATGCCCTCACATATACAAATATATGACTCGTTATATAAATCTATGGAGTGTGAAAAAAAAAAACAGTTCATCATCAACAGTCAAAACATCTGCTCATCAAATAATAAACAACATATATTTTGTACTATACGTTCCTTTTATCTCTAACAACAAAGGAAAAAATACTTATATACTACATGGATACGCTGTAACCTAAGGTATGAGAATGAATGTTTTTGTGACCGGCGGTGCAGGATTTATAGGAAGTCATCTTGTTGATACACTTCTGCAAAAAGGATATCACGTCACCGTCTATGATAATCTCTCATCAGGAGATAAAAAATATATCGACCATAATCTGTCAAATAAAAATTTTTCTTTTATCAAAGGCGACCTCTTAGACACAAAAACACTTCAACAATCAATACAAGGACATGATATCGTTTTTCATATCGCAGCTAATCCCTTTGTAAGACTAGGGGAGACACAAACAGATCTTGATTTACAACAAGGAATTATCGCCACCTACAATGTTTTAGAAGCAATGAAAATTTACGGTATTAAAAAAATTGTGTTCTCATCAAGTAGTGTTGTATATGGAGAAACACCACCTCTTTCACTACCAGAAAATTATGGGCCAACACTTCCCATTTCATTATATGGTGCTGGAAAACTTGGTGGAGAAGGCCTTATATCAGCGTTTATAGGAACCTTTGGTTTTCAGGCATGGATCTTTCGTTTTGCAAATATCGTAGGAACCCGTGGAACACATGGAGTCATTGTTGATTTTATCAATAAACTAAGAAAAAATACAAAACAACTAGAAATACTAGGAGATGGAAAACAACAGAAACCCTATCTTCATGTCAGCGACTGTGTCACCGGAATCATGTATGGATTTGAACACTCCCATGAGCCTTTAAATTTATTTAATCTAAGCTGTGACACGGATACAACGGTTACAAAAATAGCAGAAATGGTTGTTGAAGAAATGAATCTTGAAAACGTCACCTTTACCTATACTGGTGGAAAAAGAGGCTGGAAAGGAGACGTCCCACGATTCCAACTTGATGCAACAAAAATAAAAAATCTTGGCTGGAAACCACACTACAGTTCCGATGAAGCAGTCAGAAAAGCCATACAAGAAAGCCTACATTCATAAAAATAAATTTCATTCATAAACTTTTACTACCTTAGAAAACCTTTTTTAGCATACTGTGACATGATTCAAAAACTATAAGTTAAACCTAGTGATATAAAACAAACCGTGATCCCTAGTGAAACAATATAAAACACATCAACACCTCCTGCTACTTACCTGTCTAGTCCTTTTATTACTATGCTCAGCTAGTTTACCTGCAGACAAAACAATACCGGTATATACATTTTCAAATCAAGACGATACATTCTCATCAATTCAACATGCAATAAATTTAGCACAACCAGGAGATACTATACACCTCTATCCAGGATTATATTACGAAAATATAATTATTAATAAATCAATCACCCTGCAAGGAGAGAATAAAAACACAGTAATACTTCGTGGATACAACCAAACCCTCCCAGGTGTACTCATACAAGCAAGCAATGTACATATCAACAATATCACCATCACCAACTACTCTATAGCACTCTATATTATCACAGATCATACCATCACCAACACCACGATAGCAGATACCATTATCATCAACAACACCGGAGGGATATTTCTGGGGGGAAAATCTAGTCATACATACATCTATAACAACAATATAAGCCAAAACACAGGCGATGGAATCTATCTCTACAACTCATATCACAACGTTATCTATGAAAATATACTCACCAACCATAGTAATTATGCAATAGTGCTCTGGAACCAATCATCAAATAATACCATCTACAACAACAACCTCAACAATAATGAACATGGTATAGCATTGAAGCGATGGTCAAACACAAACAACATCCATAATAACAGTATCACCTATACGAAAAATTTTGGAATACATATCAAACACTCATACAAAAATACGATACTAAAAAACAATATTTCAAATAATACCTATGCTGTCTATCTAGCAGATTGCTCAGATAACATACTAACCCAAAACAGTATCATTGATAACTATTATGGTATTTATCTAGTTGACTCAAAAAACAATAGCATACAATCAGATAATATCTTTTTTGGTAACACCTATGATAGCTCAGAGCGATCCAAAACATTTCAAACCCCTGCAATACAGCTACCATTTTTTATTATAATACTGCTCTCATTTATCATAATAAAAAAGAAATGTAACACATACTAGACAAGATCTTTATTTTCCTCATATCAGTACATATAAACTTAACGCCCCAATCATAATTGGCTGATGACAAAAATACACCACTAATGAATGCTTACCAAGCACTGAAACTATGATACCGGGTTTACAATGAATGAAATGAGGTACTCTAAATCTTCTTTTATTGTCCTTATATAAAACGTTGCCAAGACCAATACCAAATAACACAATCCCAAACCAGGGAAGAATTGGAAAATAATCAAGGGTATATTGCCAGACATTAGGCTGATAAAAACCAATAAGAAAATGTCCAAAAGATGGATTTGCGATATGATACTGCCGAATAAAAAAACCAATAGCAATAACAGGCATGGCAATGAAAAGATTAACCTGCTTTAATCTTAAAAAGGGAATACTTAAAAGAATAGATAACCCAATGCAATGTAGCACTCCAAAGATAACAGGATGCTCAGGAATCACTAAAAATGTTACAAAGCTAATACATACTCCTAGGCTAAAAATCCAGATTCCATGAAACATAATTTTTTTATAAACATCAGAGGAAAAATCCGGTTTTTTATTAAATTGAACTGATAAGGTAATACCTACAAGTACAAAAAAAAGCAATTGAAAAACAATATTGGTTCCATATATCGTTCTATTAAGTTCAAGGATGCCAAAATAATCTAAATCCCACAGTAAATGAAAGATAATCATAGCAATAATTCCTAAACCTCGAAGAATATCTAGCTCAATGAATCGATCTGGACTGTTTTTCTTTTTAATCAATTTTACCCTGAAATTATTATGTGTTTATTGATTTTTCCTTTTTTTTAAAATTTTTTTTATTTATTACCAGATAACAACTAAACTGATATCACTGGTAAAGATATCTTGCATACAATGATACAGCCCAAGAGAGTATTACCTGAGTAATACCGATATGCTAATGGGTAATACCAAGGTAATACCAGGTAATGCCAAGGTAATACCGGGTCATACCATCCTATACTATAGTTGATATTTACTTGAGAAATACATAAATAATGAATAAAATATTCCCTGATGGGATGGAAGATGTCATACAAACCAATCACCGTAAAATTTGACGAATTATTATATAACCAGATAAACAAACACGAATTATCAAACTCTGAGATGATACGAAAAAGCTGTCAATTATTTTTAGAACTGCAAAAACAAAACAAAAATATTGACCAGATACTTAATGAATTATCAATGGGTAATACCATCACTACTCCTATTGATAATACCCAAGGTAATACCGGTCATACCAATGGTAATACCCAAGGTAATACTGGTCATACCACTCATAGTGATACATCTATCAATGAAGAACAAAACATACCTGAACATATCTATAGCCAGATGTATTCAGAGCTCTACAATATTGAGGTATTACCATTAAAAAATCAAGTTAATTATCTCAACCAAATTATAAACATGCTCAAAGATGACAAACAGTATCTGCAGCAACAAAACAACGCCCTCATCCTAGCAAAACATCCTTTACTTACAAGACTAAAAATCGCATTACTACCATCAAAACATAAAACAGAATCATAATAAAAAAATTCAAAAAAATCATTCAAGATTTTCATAAATAAATCATTTGAAAATAACATCGCCATACTACATACATAACAACTTGCATAAGAAAATATTAAAAGCTAATAATTCTTTACAACAAATAACAACGAGCATATTAAATGCTTTTAAGATGGTGATGGGATTGCATAAAAAAAGATATAGTAGTTTAATTGTCATTTTAATTCTTGGAATAAGCATAACCACAAGTTTTTTCTCAACTATTGGGATTTCTCAAAATAAAGACATCTATGTCAAAAGCGGCTATTTTGGATTTAGTGACGGAACTGCAGATAAACCATATAAAACAATACAGGCCGCACTAGATGTCGCAGTCGATGGTGATACCATCTATGTATTTAGCGGTGTTTACCCTGAAACACTAGTTATTACTAAACAACTTCATCTGCGAGGAGCAATTGATGAAGAAGAAAGTATTATTCAAACCATAGATGACATACGCTATACTGTCGAAATAAGAAAAGATTTCGTGGTTTTCGAAGGATTCACTCTTAATGATGAACAAACGAAAAAAACTTCACCAATTGGAGCACTAGTAGCTGTAACCAACAATGCAAACAATGTGGTGGTCAGTAACAATTTTTTTAATAACACCTTAAGCTTTGCAATCTATATTGATCAGGGATGCAGTGGATCAATCATTGTCAACAATGACATTGATAGCGTCGGTGGTGGTATACGGGTTTCTGAGTCACATACTCATGATATTCTAGAAAATACAATTACCAATTGTTTAATGACCTCAGGGATAGTCGGGGCAGGATATGGTATATATCTTCAAAACTCAATTAACACCAGATTATTTAGAAATGTCTTAGAATCAAATAAAGTTGGCGCAATCTATGCCAGTAAGACCACAGGCTTAAATGTAACTGACAACTTTTTTGAATATAACTCACAAGGAATACACATACAAGATTCCTCTACTTGTCAAATTAGAAATAATAGTTTTCACAACAACACTGGAAACGCAATATATCTTGATTCTTCCAATGATAATGTATTTGAAAATATGTTTTACTATAACCAGCGAGGGATATATCTTCTAGCAAGTTATTCTCGTATATACAACAATCGATTTTCAAATCAGGATGGATCTGGAATAATGACTAGTGGAAGTAGCCATTCAAATGTGATATATCAAAACAAATTTATTGAAAATGGGAAATCTGCTGAAGACAACGGCAATAATCAATGGCATTTTGCAGAGAAAGGCAACTATTGGTGGGATTATGATTATATTGATGCTGATCTTGACAAAATAGGTGACAAACCATATACTGCGCATGGAGTTTATGATCCCTATCCTTTGGGATATTTTTTAAAACCACCGGTGAAACCATACGATCCATCCCCTGAGGATGGTGAAGATGGAGTAGGCTTAAACATTAAATTTGAAGTAACAGTAGATGATGAAGATAGCGATCAATTAACTGTCTATTTCTATCGATATAGAGAAGACGGGGATGATTTTTTATTTGGAACAGCAAAAAGGATACAAGCCGGTGATACTGCATCAGTTAACTATAGACAGCCGTTTAACACCATTTTTGTATGGTATGTAGTTGCCTGTGATGGACTCCTCCAAAACACTTCAGATTTTTGGGTGTTTACCACTGCAGCAACACCGCCTGATAATAAACCACCTGTAGCAAATATACATGCTCCTTACATTGCTGCTTTTGGTAGTGTCATAGAATTTGATGGTTCAGAAAGCTATGATCCTGATGGTACTATTGCCTATTACCGATGGAATTTTGGGGATGAAAGTAGTGAAATTCTTGCTCAAAACCCAAACCATCTCTATGAAAACCCAGGTACCTATGAGGTAGTACTCACCGTAATAGATAATCATGGGACTAGTGCTACAACAAATAAAACAATTATTATCTCAGAGGATTTATCACCACCAAATCAACCTCCTAAATCAATAATAACCGGTAGTTATACTGCAAAGACTGGGGAATCATTAACCTTTGATGGTTCAGATAGTTATGATCCCGATGGCATAATTCTTTCCTACATCTGGCATTTTGGAGATGGATCAACTGGAAACGGTATGACGCCAACTCATACCTATGAAAAAGAGGGGAGCTATATTGTTTCTTTAACCGTAACTGATGATGAGGGAGAAACAGATACAACAACTATTTTTATTGAAATAGAAAAAAGTTCTTTTTTGGGTATCCCTGGATTTGAGCTTCTCCTTGGAATCATTGCACTCCTAGGACTTATTGGGTTTATTAGATATAACAAGAAAAGATAGCAGTAATGAAAAGCCGACGGAGGGATTTGGACCCCCGACCTGCTGATTACAAATCAGCCGCTCTACCGGGCTAAGCTACGTCGGCATTACCCTTTTTTTGTAGCCGTAATATCAATTCCTATATAAAATTCTCTTGGTGCATAACTTTTAATTTTTCGTATACTACTACATGTTATACTTCTTTTGTTTTTTTCTGCTATATCCTTCAGATTCTGAATCCTTTGTGTAAACAAATCCTCATGGAGTATATCGTAATAATGAATAACTCCCTTTTCTTTTAAAAGATGTAAACCTGTTTCAAAAAAATCAAGAGAAGACAAGGGGAGATTCATAATGATACGGTCTGCTTTTTCTGTGATAAATGTTTTGATATCTTTTGCATCAGCACAAATAACAGTAACCGTATCAAGCACACGGTTTTTTGCAATGTTTTCGTTGGCATAGACAATTGCTTGTGGATTTTTATCAACGGCATAAATTATTTTTGGTTTTGCATATGTTGCTATTATAACTGAGAATGGTGCAACTCCGGCAAATAAGTCAATGATGGTTTCCCCATCTTGTACGGTTTTGGCGATATAGTTTCGCTCACCAGCAAGTCTGGGGGAGAAATACATCTGGGCAAGATCTACAGAAAAAAACAGATTGTATTCTCTATGAATTGTTGAAGTCTTATGCTCCCCTGCGATAACTGATATATTTCTTGTTCGATATTCTCCTTTTACCGGATGAGAAAGACATACTGTTCTACAGTTTTTGTGTGTTGTAAGTAAAGCATTTCCAATCTCTTTTTTATACGGGATTAGACCCTCTGAGAGTTTTAATAAAATGATATCTCCAATAATATCATAGGACGTTGGTAAATAGTAGGTTAGATTTTCCGGCAGTGATACAAGTTGCTTATAGGATGTTGGAATATTTTTATGTTTATCAAATTCAGTTTTTATGGTAGTATACTTTTGTAAATCTTTTGGAAGATGTGTTATGGGTAGATAGATATGGGAATTGTCTTTTTTTATCTTAAGATCAGTTCGTAATATGTTTTGTTTTAAAAGATACGTTCGCAGGTTTTCTGCTAAATTTTTTTCTACTAGGATAGCAAGACAACGTTGTTTATCCATAATTTAGAGATAAACTATCTATTTTATAAATATAAAGGGTTTCAAAGTATTTCTAACTTTTAAGAATATATTTTCCTATTTTTTTAATCTATATCAGAAAGCAGTTTATTAGATAAAAAAGTCCCGCCTCCCGGATTTGAACCGGGGACCTGCCGGTAACGGCCATATGGGTCTACAGCCGGCCGCTCCAGCCAGACTGAGCTAAGGCGGGAATGCTGCAGCCCAAATAAACATAGGTATATTTATTAGTTATTCTTATGATAAACCGATTTACTATGCGATTTGGAGTTATTATCTGTCCCCGATGTAAACAGGTAAAAGGTGTTGAACTGAAAAGGAAAACAACAACATGCCCGCGTTGCGGAAAGGTACTGCAGCTTAGTAATTCAATTATCTACTATAAAACAGACTCTCAACAGAAACTACAGCAGGCGATAGGATTGATTAATGCAGGGTTTGATGGGAGATCTGATGATTTTAAGAAGGTTATCTCTCGTCTCTAAAAATGACGATTTTGATTTTAGATAAAAAGTATAATCAAAAGAGTGCACCAATACCTACATATATTAAGAAAAACATGGTTTTATATAGATTTGATTTTTTTTAAGAGAGAGAATCAAAAGAGTACACCAATACCTACATATATCAGGAGAAAAATCGTAATGTATATAAATAAGCACAGTATTTACGGGGGATAAGGTCCGGTGAGGACGATGCTTCAAAGAGGTTTATTGATGGGTTAGCATTCAATATGCTCTTTGATGTAAACATTTCACGGTGTGAAATGAGTGTTCTTAACGGATATAATTGCAAAAAAGAAGATATATGATATAAATTAGGAGGAAACATAAATGGAAAAAAATAAAATGTTATCTTTGTTGATAGTATCTCTTTTAGTACTTTCAACAGGATTTGTAGTGTACAATACCGTTGATACGGTAAAAGCAGGTTATATAACTGAGCCGGAGTCAACTACTCCTGTGGATTGGATATTATCTAACGACGGATTTGGAAGCCAAGCATTGAATCTTACTTGTGGTGAGACACTCACTTTCCAGATTGTAAACAACAGTTTAACATATAACGCCAGATTTAAAATGGGCGTTTGGAATGGTACTGGTTGGGTACCACTTAAAACTAGTGGTAGCACAGATAGAGCTGATCGTTTTGGAAACTTGGCAATAGATTTTCATGTACCTGGTTGGCATGAATTAGAAGCTAACCCTGTTACAGAGAATGGTACTGGCCTTGATGATAGTGCGGGTCAGTGGAATATTACACTTTTGAAATATGCTGATAACACCCAAATGTTTGACGATGTTAACATTACTATTCAAATCGGCAACCAATACGCTGTTGAGTTTTATGCGGGCGGGTCACAAGTTGATTCTCTCCTTTATAACAAGTACTACTCTGATTTCTATGTGAAGATATTTAACTGGACAGGTACATCACTTACCCTTGCAACTGGAGATACAACGAAATATAAATTTGATGTAACAATGCATAATTATACAACGGATGCTGGTGTTTTCCCCTATGTTTTGGGAACTGAAAGAACACAAGGGCGCACTACTGAAAAAGAGGTTTGGATAGATGAAGATATAGTTATAAGTGACGATAAAGAGAAAAACTTCTGGATTAACGTTACTCATTCTGATGATCCTACGTTATCTTCATGGATTCCTTTACCTCTACTATTAGATATTACATTACCTTCTCCACCATCAGAAATAGTATGGGGCGATACATTAACTGTCGCAGGAGCCGTACTCGATGGTGATGAAGAGGGTATGAAGAGTTATACTGTTCGCCTTTATTGTCCTATTGATGGCGGGTATTATCTTGCTGATTCAGATACTACCTCTGGTATGACAACGACTGGATCCTATTCTATCAGTGGACTTGAAACAGGTTCAGGTGAAGGTTTTGGTGCTGGAACTTGGTATGTTGGAACATTTATGACAGGAACTGGTAGACCTGATATGAGTCATCAACCACCATATGTCGCTGGTTTTATTCCTTATCATACGTTTACTTTAGATACAAAAGATACAGCAACAGTAAATATAGTAACTACTGATGATATAACTACAGGATTTGAATCAACGATTAATGTAACGGTAAGAAATGAAAGCTGGATGGATAATGATGAATATAAAAATATGAATATTCATATTACTGGTGTTGAAGTAACCTATGATGGAATAGAATACCGAGCTGGAGATATCGTTCATGTAGAGGACACACCAAGCAAATTTACAAAAACACTTGCGTACTATGAATTTGATGTTACCTTTGAAAAAACTGGAACATTTACCGTATGGGCAAGCTGGGATGGAAACCTAACATCAACATGGAACACTGATGATGTTAATGGAGAAACCGGAACATACAGTGCTAAATATCGAAACAATGATCTAAAAGCAAATATAACAGGGAAAGTAACTGCATCGGTTCTCTCACCGGCTGCAATGAATCTACGAATACCTTCCTTGACCGATGAAGATCTTCGTGTTCAAATAAAAGATGCTTGTGGTGGAAAACAAAATGAGACTGTTAGTGCTACTCGAATCCATGTCTTTGGAGATGCAGCTGATACGTATATGAATGCATCCATTACTGTCTCAGGATGTGGACTTGATTTTACTATTGATGAGAGTAAAACAGAAGCTGGTACTGGTAAAGGAAGTACATATCTTGAAAATTTTGATTTTGATGAGGATGGAAATGGATCATATTATGATGTATTCATTGGTCCAAAAACAGGTGGAACATTAACGATTACTGCCACCAATGTTACTACGGGTCGTAGTGTTTCAAGAGATTATACTGTTGTTGGGCTGACTGGTTCAGTGACAACATCAGTTGGAGATGATCTTGAGATAACTGTTGGAACAACAGAAACAGTAACAGTATCTGGAGTTAATAACTTTGCAATGATTTATTTGACATACTTTGATGAAGATTGGGTATGTAAAGGTCTATTAAATGTAACAGATCCAGATGAGCCAACAATGAGTTTTATCCCAGATGAAGATGATATTGACCAAGTTGGATATATCGTCGTCATCGCAAGTATGGGAGCTACATTTAACCAACATATGTATGATATTATTGAAGTTGTACCCGTTGATGATTTAACTATTGAAATCATTGAACCTGATGTAGCTAATCAAACATTAACAGTTGGAATTGAAAATGAGTTAATGGTTGAACTGCGTGATCCTGATGGAGAACTTGTTGATCAAGATAACCCTGGAATTGTCGTTAAATTAGTTGACGAAGATAATGATGAAGATGATCCATTGCAAGAATGGACCTATTCTGGTTCTGGAGAATTTGAATTTTCAATTACTCCCTGGTTCCCAGGGCAACTCATCATCGAAGGGTACAATGCATCAGATGCAATTAAACACATTGGACGAACTGAACTTGATGTTGAATATGCCACAGTAACATTTTCACCAATGGGAACCACTGCAGGTATAGGACTTGAAAATCTCACTGTTGAAGTTTTTGCAGTAGATGCAAATGGAAACCCAATAACTGATACCTTATATCTCTGGGATACTGAAGAAGAAGATTGGTTTACGCCAAATTCTGTTTCATTAACCGATGGAGAAGGCGAGTTTGATATCAGTGAAGTTGGTGATAATAAAACAACTATTGTCGGTGTCTGGGATCAAAACGATCCAGAAGATGGAAATGCAACCGATGGAGAATTTGATATTGCATACCCAGTATTTACCTTAAACCCAGATACGGTCTATCTTAACCAAGAAAACCTTGTTGAGGTTACAACACAAGATGCTGAAGGAGAGCCTATTGAAGGAATTTATTTGACCTTCTGGGGATTTGCAACAAATCCAGACCCTGTCAGAACAGACGAAGAGGGATTTGCTTCCTTTAGTATAACTCCACTGGCAAGCGGTAAGTACAATGTTTCAATCATTAAAGAATTAATATGGACGGGTAATAGGCTTGACTGGGATGAAATGTGGGATGAAGCAGTAATAACAGATACTGTCTTAACTGCTACATCGTTTAGATTCATGGATATCAGTGCACCTGCAAGTGTTAATGAAGAAGCACAATTTACTGTGACAATTACACGAAAAGGAACAACATCGCCTGTGGTTGGTGCTCTTGCTACCTTTGCTGCAGAAACTAAGACAACAGGAGCAGATGGAAAAGTTACTTTCACTGCACCAAGTGTAACCGCTCATCTCACCTATCATATAACTGCAACAGCAACCGGATATCTTGATGCAACTGCAACAATACTAGTCATCAACCTACCAAAGATCTATCTCAGCGCACCAGACGAAATCGCTGGCGGTGAAACCTTTGAGGTAGTAGCAGGTGCAGATGATGGAAACAACGCAGGAATCAGAGTCACCTTTGACGGTGAAACAAAGATAACCTCAGCAACAGGAACGGTAAAATTCACCGCTCCAAGTGTCACAGAGAATACAGTATATACCATAACAGCAACCAAAGAAGGATACATGGATGCCGATCCTGCAGAACTATCTGTCATAAGCGCAGGAATACCTGGATTTGAGGTGCTTACCCTCATCGCAGCACTCGGAGTAGCATTCATACTCCTTAAAAAACGCAAACGAAACTAAAAGAAACAAAAGACAAACAAAGAGAGAAAACAAATTCTCTCACCCCTTTTTTTATTTTTTTTTACAAACCCTTTTAACCCCGTGGCTAATACCTCTTTTATCTGGAGTGATACCTTCTGAAAATACAAGTACTCATGCCCACTTTAAACGAAGAAAAAGGCGTTGGAAAAACAATTGAGAGCATACAACAACAAAAATTTAAAGAAAACAACTGGGAGCTTAACATAGCAATAATTGATGGATTATCCAAAGATAACACCAGAAAAACTGCACAACAACACGGCGCAGATGTAATACTAGAAAAAAGAAAGGGATATGGAAGAGCCTATAAAACAGGAATGCAACAAACCGATGCTGATATCATCGTCACCGGTGATGCAGATACCACCTATCCTTTTAATGAAATCCATACCTATATCCAGCAACTTCTTGATGAAGACCTCGATTTTATCACCACCAACCGATTCGCCCAGCTCACCCATGGGGCAATGTCTGTCAAACACGCCTTTGGAAACATCGTACTCGCTTTGGTATTACGAATACTCTTTTTTATCAATATCAAAGACTCCCAATCTGGCATGTGGATATTTAAAACACAAGCCCTCAAAAAACTACCACCACTTGAAGAATTCAATGATGGAATGGCGTTTTCAGAAGAAATAAAAATAGAGATGTTTAGAACAAAAAACATCAAAGCAAAAGAAATCCCCTCAACATTGTATCCACGGCAAGGGGAGGTTAAACTCGAAAGCTTTAAAGATGGGTATAAAAACTTAAAATTCTTATTTAAAAAACGAATCACCCCCCACTATAAACACCCCACATATACAAAATAAAAAAGATATACCTATTTTCCGTTTCATTTCAATGCAAAATAAAAACCGCACTCTTTGTACTATTATTCAGTATTACATTTGTAACGTAGAATTTTTCATTGTCTATTTTTTCACCCATTCAATAAATATAATTGCATCGTTGAGCAGCTAATTTTAGATTAATATCTAATACATACATCATTTACAAAGATATCTTTATTCTTCTTTTAATCCAATACTTTGAAACAGCCTATGAATCTATAGTGTAACACTATCTCATAAACCACATGGTAGCTTTCAATGATCATCAGCTAAGATCTTTGAGTTATAAATATAGGTATCTGATTATTTTTTATTGATGAGATATTGACTTGGTTTTACCAGTAAAAAACCATATACATAGAGTTACTTTTCTTCTAACAACCATTTCCAAACTGGTTTAATAACGATTTTTTTCTTATTTTCAATTATCACTTCCTCTTGGTCTGATGTAAGTAACAATCCTTCATTTAATCGATACATGGTAAGTGCTTCAAAAAGTCCATCAATTTCTCTTTTTTTATTTTCTTGTAAATGATAGGTTACTTGAATTGCTTGGATAATTTGAGTTCCTTTTCTAATTACAAAATCACATTCAAATTTTTCTTTATGAAAATAAATCTCTTTATCCTGTCGCATACGATGTAAGGATAACAATCTCCTATCCTACCTATTTGGTTTATTAGACCAAACTTATATAACAATATTTGGTTTGCCAGTTATAACTATACAAATAAGACATTGAAATAAAAATCCTTTAATTTATAAATATTTATATCACTGCGTAACAAAAATCAATATTATGATACACTATTATGTAATAAAATGCGTACAGAATTATGAAATGTATATGTATCACGATGCTTCTACCTACTACCAAGTATGACATGATAAGAGTAGTCTTTCATAGATAACAAATATTATGTTAATTTTTCTTTCTCGGGATGATAAAAATTCCGCTCAGCACAAAGCAAATCAAACACTTCTTTAGAAATACACGGACGACCCCGAGCAATAAGAGATGAAAGATTCTTCCCCACACCAGGGCCCATCATTAAACCCTGACCACACATCCCCACACCAAGATAAAATCCTTTAACCAGAGAAGACTCACCCACAACAGCAACACCATCAGGAGTCATAGGATACAAACCTCTCCACAGACGACGGATAATAAGATGTTTAAACCGGGGGATAAGATCAACCAGACGCCGAGCCATAACCGGCATGAAAACAGAGGTACACTCCCTATCTACGCCTGGAATTATTGGCTCTGGTGTATAACAAAAAAGAATCTGCCCCTCTGTATTCTGCCCAAAATAAAAATTAGCAGTCCTCCCCTCCAGACCTGGACGAAGATCAACAACAAGAGGCCCAAGAAACGGTTTAACAGGTGCAGAAATACCAGCCTCATGGCTATTGGGATCAACCGGGACATCAAGATTAACCATACGACAAATCTCTGAGGCATGAGCAC
This sequence comes from Thermoplasmatota archaeon, assembly GCA_046496795.1. GTDB lineage: Archaea > Thermoplasmatota > E2 > DHVEG-1 > DHVEG-1 > JAUWYM01. The sequence goes on along the minus strand of JAWOGM010000004.1, from coordinate 1,336 downwards.
CAGCAGCATTGACCACAGCATCTGCATAATACACATTCTTCTCTGTCTTCACAGCAGTAACCATACAATCACCGCTCTCACCTTCGGTGATCACATCAGTAACTGACTCATTAAAACAAAACCGTGCGTGATACTTCATCGCCTCATTGGTAAACGACTCAGAACACAGCAACGGACTTACCTGACCATCCCTAGGAGAAAATGTTCCACCATACAACCCTTTACTATTTATCCCTGGAACAACCCTAGCAATACCAGCATCATCAACCCAGTCAATATCAAGGCCATATTGTTTCTGAATGGGAAGAATAGACTTCAACAAATCCTCCTCTTCATCACGATACACTGGAAAACAATATCCACCTTCCTTCCAACCAATATCAGTACCAATAACTTCTTTCCATGTTGAAAAAATCTTAAGACTCTCAAGACAAATCTGAATTTTAGCAGGATGAGAATGAGTCGCTCGAACACCACCAATCGCTGCCTTATTCTGACCCTGACCTGACGAGGCTAACTCATCAACAACCAAGACACGTAAACCCTCCCTGGCACAAAAATAGGCAGTAGGAGTTCCAACAGAACCAGAGCCAATGATGATGACATCATACTGTTGTTTCATCACTGTTCCTCCTCTAAAAATGCATCCATGGATATCTCCTGATTAAAAGGACGCTCAACAGGGGGAGTTACCATATCAATTTTAATACCAAGCTCCTTAAAAATAGAATAGATAAGCGTAGTACACGTCTTTCCACCACACGGACCCATACCTACACGCAACGCTGCTTTAACCGCATTTACATCACGGGTTCCTGTTTTTTTGATATAATCAATGATTTCTTTTTTCGTCACCCGCTCACAGCGGCAAATAATAATCTCATCATCAGAAGATTTCAAAGCACGAGAAACATTTCCAGGAATAGAAGGTTTTTTGATTTGAATACCCGCAACCAAATCAGCCTGATCATACGCAACCTCAAGGGAAACATGAGTTCGCTTATTCTGCCATTTTAATTGCTTTAACCCAATAACTTTACCTGTACCAATCACTTCACCATCAAGCCCTGTAGTTGTAACAATATCACCAAGTTTGATAACACCTTCTGGCATCTCCCAGGGAACAACTACTAATGCATTCTTTTTAGATGTATCATATCGTTTATCAACAAGGGTGATTGCACAACCTGGACAGATAGCAACACATCTTAGACAACCAACACACTCACCTTCAAAACGTGGACGACCCATAATATTTTTCTCAGGAATCAAAATACTATTAAATTTGCATACCTCTGTGCAGGGATTACAGGGAATCTCCTGATCACACCGAATA
>JAWOGM010000095.1:0-2997 GCA_046496795.1 Thermoplasmatota archaeon | reverse complement strand
AATCTCTGTTCATGGAAATCTAGATAATTTATTTATCTGGGATACGGTAAACAACTCAATTATTAGTCCTGTTACTCATAGCATTGGAACAGTAAGCTCTATTGAAACCAATGAAACCGAGAATACTCTCACGGTCACCCTGAGCGTTGAGAAAGCAAACTGGACGTATTTTGAAATTGATGATGATTATCCAAATCTATCATTGATAAGTATCAGAACAAATGATGGAAGAAGGATTCCAACAGATCATTTCTGGCGTGAAAACGATACTATTTATGTATTGGATGATCCAGATGTAATCTATCATATTGTTTACAATCGACCATTGATGGAAATATCCGTTAATCTCACAAAAGATACCATACAAACAGGTGAAAAACTAGAAGCAATAATCCAATTAACTAATGTTGGAACCACTGAACAAATCAATACTGAGTTATCTATTGCCTTATATGAAAATAGTCAACTTATTTGGAAAACCACTGAGAATAAAAATATCCAAACACAATTAAGCTTTAATAAAACAATACCAACTGAAAATCTAGCTGCAGGATCATACACGTTTAAAGTAACTGCCGATTACGGCATTGACCAAGTTGCTATCGCAAGTACATCATTCACGGTTTCAACTGAAGCACTACCTTGGATATGGATTACTATTATTTTAGCAGTGTTCATCTTGATTGGGCTCATCTACTATTTGGTGAAAACAGGATACATAACACTAGAACGGTAAATATTCCTATTAATCATATCCTCTCTCCCCCATCTTCTCATTTCTTTCCATATCTTTATTAGAAGCTAAATCAAAAAATGATAAACAAATATAAAAGATATGACCAGTAAATAAATCGATTTTCAATCAGTGGAATAATCAATGTTAGAACAAAATGAGGTTGAAAAAAAATCATTAACGAAACATCACCAGCAGACCAAATTTTCAACAACTCAGAAAAAAGTAAACTATATATAGACTAATCTCAATCTTTCACAAGACGTGTAACCATAAACACCCTAAGTAGGGTTTTGATGGGAGCATGAGTGTGAGGAAGTTTAGTGGATGCAACAATTACATAAAAACTATGGAAAAAAGATAGGAAGTATAATAATCACTTTCATTTTAATCAGTCTTATTTTATTTGTTCTATTCCCACCTGCAACAAGTGTTAATTTAACCACTGGTTATCCATTTGGTAATAATGAAGTTATCTTTGGCAATACAATCACATTTGAAAATGTGAATCTAACTATTAGAGGAGAAGAAAAAATACCAGTTACCTTGTTGAATTTTTCTATATACAATGAATCAGGTGATTTTATAGAAAGCGTAGAATTCAATGTTCAAGGAAACGAACTAAACGAATTGAATAATTTTACTGTCAATCTTGTTTCTACAATCCACTCATCATGGAACGAGTATGGATATGGCTATGGATATGATGAACCAGAGGGACCGGGATACTATTTTGGATATGGCTATGGATATGGATATGGATATGGTGATGCAGCAGCATCTGATATAACATTTCTTTATGATATCACTTACAATATTACCCAATCAGGAACATATTATGCACAGTTTTTTGTTAATTCCACTAGCACAGCAGAATCACATCTTTTTGATTCAGAAACATCAGCAAATTTTATCATCGAAGAGTATACATTATACAAAGGATGGAATCTAATAACTATGGCTGCAAACAGCACCATTAATGCAAGTCATCTCGCATCTAACATCAGTGGCTGTGAAATGGTCAGCTGGTTCGACGCGGAAGATCAATCGTATAAAACATATGTCAATGGATCATCAGCCTATGATTTCCAACTTATTTCTGGCTATGGTCTTTTTGTCTATATGAATCAAAACCTTAGTCTGAATATTTCTGGAGCAGAGATAACAAGTGTTTCCGTACCGCTAGAATCCGGTTGGGATATGATTGGATGGTATAAAGAAACAGAGACAAATGCAAGCAATATTCAGTCAGCTATCACAAATTGTTCCCAGGTTTCTTGGTATAACACATCCAAAGATCCAAAAGGGTTTACAACATATACCGGTCCAGGTTCTAACAACTTTCCAATTGAAAGAGGCTTAGGACTGTTTGTCTACGTAAACGAATCTAGTATCTGGCTGGGCGAAGGTTAAAAAAATATATTTTTTGTAATATCAAAATTATTGTTTCAAATCAATGTTATTTTTAAAATATAATTGCCTATTTTTTTCACAAATTACTCCTTAATTTTATCTGGCAAATGAGCGGAAATGTATAAGATTGTACAAAAAGATATAAATATAAAAGCTTGCACTATAATATTTCAAATAATAAAAATCTATAGTTATTAACTGGAGTGGATGACATACGCCAAAGAATCACAATATGATATCCTCAGATAAAAGCATAAATCATATTTCCGCATGTAATATCTGTTTCGTAACAATAATTCTAATGTTCTCAGCAATAGTAACCCCAATGGCACTGTCAAAACCGGGTACATTGACACCTCAGCCTATTTATGGCTATGCTGAGTATTCATCAGGTGGCAATGCCGATGGCGCCTATGTTGAAGTAACAAGTGCTCTGGGCACAGTTGATACCTATGTTGGTCCAGCTGGAGGATGGGGATCAGGGTATTGGCAAGTAGATGTTGGCGATCCAGGGCCAAGTTGGCCAGATGGAACCAATTTTACAGTTATTATAACAAATGATACTGGATGGGAATCGAATCCAGAGACAGGAGTAGTAACAACTCCAGGAAACAACATGGGAACAATCACATTATATCCCTCAAGTTTAAATGTGACCGCTGCTGCAAATCCAACAAATGTTGGAGTTGGGAATCCAGTTGATTTTACAAGTAGTGTAACCGGTGGTGTATCGCCGTATTCATGGAGTTGGGATTTTGGTGATGGAACTACATCAACTTTGCAAAATCCAACACATACATATCAACAAACTGGGATGTTTACAGCAATGGTCAATGTAACTGATAATAATG
>JAWOGM010000089.1:0-9189 GCA_046496795.1 Thermoplasmatota archaeon | reverse complement strand
ACAATACATGCACTCTTAACACGTATGGGATAAAAATAGCAGGCGATAGTAATGGCCTGTGTGATAACAATACAATAACTTCTAACAATTGCAGTAGTAACACATATGGCATTCATTTAAACGAGTACACTGAAGATAACATAATCTATAATAATAAATTCGTTGGGAACAGTAACAAGAATGCATATGATGATGGAAATAATACATGGAACATAACAAAAAAGTCTGGAACAAATATTGTTGGTGGACCATATCTTGGCGGTAACTACTGGAGTGACTATAATGGAGTTGATACCGATGGGGATGGAATAGGAGATAGTTCATACACAGGTATTAGTAATGGAGTAGATTATCTTCCATTAGTCACCAGTTCTCCTCCAACTCAGAAAAATCCAAATCCATCTAATGGATCAATTGATGTTAGTTTAACTCCAAACTTGAATATTACTGTAGATGATATTAATGATGATACTCTCACAGCTTATTGGTATTCTAACTCTTCTGGTTCCTGGGTGCTTTTTGCAACAAATACATCTATTGATACATCAGTTGGTCCTGTGATTATTAATCAGACTAATACAAACTTTTCAGATTACAATACAACCTATTATTGGAGTGTCAATCTTACTGATGAGGAGTATTGGATGAATGCTACATATCGTTTTACAACTAGAGAGCAATATACTCCTGGTACACCTGTAAGTTTTACTGCTGAGACGTTTAACAGAACAAGAATAGATCTCAGCTGGGCAAAAGGAGAAAATGCTGATAGAACACATATTAGATATGCAGAGGGGGCTACATCACCAGCTGATAGAGATAGTGGAATATTTTTGTATAATGATACCGGAACTAGTACACATGTAGATGGACTTAATATGAGTACACAATATAGTTTCAGCGCATGGAGCTGGAATGCCACAGATAACACCTGGAGCACAAATATAACAGATAATGCAACAACAGATGCAAATCAACCACCAATATTCAGCAACGAAAATCCAGAAAATGGTAGCACAGGCCAAGAACGGAGTTTTACATGGAACATCACAATACAAGATCCAGAAGGAGATACATTCAACTGGACGATTAACTGTAGCAATGGACAGAATAGTGCTGGAACAGATGAAACAGATGGTACTAAAGATTTGACAATTTCTGGTCTTGACTTTAATACTACATACATCGTCTGGGTTAACGCAACCGATGAGTATAATGCTGAAACAAAAGAATGGTTTACCTTTACAACACGAGAACAATATATACCCGCCGCGCCATATAATTTTACAGCAACAACCTACAATAGAACCGCAATTAATCTAACTTGGGATAAAGGATTGCATGCTGATTACACAAATATCACCTACAACATTGGAGATTATCCTGCTGACAAAGACAGTGGAATCCAATCATTTAATGTTACAGATGAATATTTGAACATCTCTGGTTTAGAATTCGGTACAAAATATTGTTTCAGAGCATGGAGTTATAATGTAACAGATAACTGTTATAGTGAAGATAATAGCAGTACTAATTCTACTACTGATAGCAATACATTTCCAGTGATAACTGAGCCATATCCAATTAATGGTTCGATAGATCACGTGTTTAATACGACACTTTCAATTACTGTATCTGATGCTGATGGCGACTCAATGGATGTTTCCTTCATGACGAATGTTACAGATATTTGGGATGAGATAGGTACGAATTTATCTGTTTCTGATGGTAGGTATTCTCAAACAAATGATAGCATGTATGAACCTAACAAGTGGTATTGGTGGAGTGTGAATGTTACAGATGATTATAACTGGACAAACCAAACCTTTTATTTCAAAACAGGAGAAGAAAATACGCCAAACCCTCCAACTGGTTTTTCTGCAGAAACGTATAGCAGAACGGCTATTAATCTAACCTGGGTAATAGATGGAACTAATAATACATATATAGAATACAACACCACAAGCCATTGGCCTCGTGGAGAAGGAGAGGAAATTGAAAATAGTACTACCAATACAACATTTAATCATAGTGGTCTAGATCCTGGTACTACTTATTATTATCAGGCTTGGATTTATAATCAATCTCATAACATCTGGAGTGCATATGTTCTTGTTTCCAATGAAACTGACAGTAATTACGCACCTGTTTTCAGTAATCCAAATCCAGAAAATAATAGCATAGACCAAGAAAGAAGTCTTACATGGAACATAACCATTACAGATCCTGAAGGAGATACATTCAATTGGAGTATAGAATGCAGTAACGGTCAATCAAATAGCACTAATGGCGATACAAATGGTACAAAAGAACTTTCTTTATCTGGACTAGCCTACAATACTGAATACACTATTTGGGTTAATGCAAGCGATGGTTTTGATTGGACACGAGAATGGTTTACATTCAAAACAGAAGAAGATGATGATCCAACCCCACCACCAACTCCCCCATCACCACCAGGAACTCCACCTCCACCAGAAGAACCAGATGACAACATCCCTCCCATAGCTGATGCAGGAGGACCATACCAAGGCTACGTAGGATTTAGCATCACATTTAGTGGCGCTGAAAGTTATGATCCCGATGGCACGATTATGGGATACCGCTGGGATTTCACAGGAGATGGCATATGGGATACAGACTGGCTGATTAGCCCTACAACTTCTCATATCTATGACGAAGTAGGAATATACACACTACAACTTCAAGTAAAAGATAACGCCAGTGCAACTGATACAGATACAACAACGGTGACCATTCAACCACTAAAACAGTATAATTCCTCAAATGAGACAATAACAATACTTAATGAACTCTTTGGATTAAACCTCACGCTACCATTCCAAGCAAAAGATACAACAGGTGATGGAAACATTGACACCTTCATCGACCCCAATAACATGATTTATATAATTCGTTCTGCAGTTATTTACGAAAATAGTATCTTTCTCTTATCTAATGAGGAAGGAGACATGCCAGATTTCTTTTGGCATCCTGAAACTGATGAAATCATCCCTGTAACATCAACGGAAGCAGATCCATCAGAACCAATGGTTGATGAAGAGGAAAAAGAAATAACTATTGAAATCAATGTTGAAAAAGCAGATTGGATCTATATCAAAATCGTTGACCCCTACCCACATGATGAATATCCAGGTTTCACCCTCACGATAAAAACAGAAGACGGACGCGTTATCCCATCAAATCATATCTGGCGTGAAAACGGTTTTATCTACATGCTTGATGACCCTGATGTGACCTATCTCTTCATTTATGCTTATGATGAACTACCAGATGATCTCATACCACCGACGCCTGATGAACCAGAAAAAATAGGAATACCTCTCTGGATATATGGCATAGTACTCATAGTACTGATCATACTCATTCTCCTAGCATTATTTAAAACTGGATATATCTACGTAGAAAAAGAAGAAGAAAAGGATACGGAAAAACCAGAAGAAAAAAAACCAAGCAAAAAAGATACAAAGAAAAAATAGAAAAACTCTTTGTTCTTCTTTAGTTATATTAGCCAACCAAAACAAGATTTCCCGCAAAGCCTGTCAGCTAGCAACCACCGCTTCACCTGCGAAAGATGTCATTCCTTAGAATTAAATCTGATCAAACGGAATGAAAAAACACTCATCACCTACCCAAAACAAAACATCGACTCAAATACAAAGATTTAAAAATTTGTTTTTTTTTGATAAATATTATATAGTTTGTGCCTATTAAAACTAAGGTGAAATATCATAAGGAATCAAAATATTTCTTTGAGTTATTTAACATAAGATTAATTGATGAGGAGAGAAATGAAGAAAATGAAAGATAAAAATAAGATTTTTAAGAGGTTAGTGATTTTTGCGATAGCAGCAATCACGTGTTTAGCTACATTAGAATTAGTGCCAACAGCAAGTGCAATTGATATATATGTACCAGGAGATTATGCTACTATCCAGCAAGCTGTTGACGCAGCAAATCCTGGGGACACCATTATAGTGGCAGCAGACACATATGGTGAAATGATTTTAATTAATAAGCCACTCACTCTCCTAGGAGCAAATGCAGGAATTCATCCTACAGTAGGCGTTCATCCAAATGAAACTGTTGGAACAAGAGGTCCAGAATCAATTCTATCACATGATGGTTTGTATGCAATACGTCCTTCAGCTGATAACATAACCATCGATGGGTTTAAATTTACAGGAACTGGGGGTCAAATCATTGATACCTCTAATGATGCGAATAATTTTAGTTTATTGAATTGTATTTTCGATAACCCTGGCGATTTTGGTAACAAAGGCAACGTTCAATTCGGCGCTGGGAGTCATAATGATTTATTATTGGCATATAATATTTTCATTAATGGTGGAGATCATACGTTTTATGCAGGTGGAGGACCATTTGACAGAATGCATATCATAGGAAATAAATTCAATTCAAAAGGTACAGCAATATTCTGGGCAGCAACTCCCTTAATTGATGCAATCGTAGAATATAATGAGTTTGATGGAGCGTATAATAGCGTTCCAGGTACCGGAGGAGCGCGTTTGAATATTGGCAAGGGAGGTAATATCATTATACGGAATAATTGGTTTCACGATTTGTATGCTTCAGGATCCCAAGTAGGCATCATTGATGGTGAAGTAACAGATAACATCTTTGAAAATATCTATCCCCATTTGACCGCAAACTTTGGAAGCTGTTTTGAACTCTGGGGTGGTCAATGGGGCACAACCGTATCAAGTAACGTAACTATTGAAAGAAATCATTTTTATTATAACAATGTCACTGGTGCAACGGCACCTACGCATGGATTGAGACTTCGTGCACCAGAATCAGGATCGGGAATCAATGGCTCCACAATTCACGTACATAACAATAACTTCTATGACGGAAGCGTCAGAACAGACGCACACGCACTATGGCATCAAGCATCAGACACAGTTGATGCCTTATGTAATTGGTGGTCTAATACCACCGGACCATATGACCTTAATGGCAGTGTTGATTATGACCCGTGGTTGGATGCACCCTATCCATATGGTAATTGTGGTTCCAATTCCCCTCCAACCAAAGGAAATGAAAACCCATCAAATGGATCAACTAATATCGAACTTATACCAAATTTAATTATTACCGTAGATGATATTAATGGTGACGAGCTTACAGCCCATTGGTATTCTAACTCTTCTGGCCTCTGGGTGCTTTTTGCAACGAACGATTCTATTGATACATCAAGTGGTTCTGTGATTATTAATCAGACTAATGCAAACTTTAGTAAGCTTTCAACAACCTATTATTGGAGTGTCAACCTTACAGATGGTCAATATTGGACAAATGCTACCTATCATTTCACAACACGAGATCTTATAGCTTGGTATGAAATGCAACCACTAGGAGATATTAATAGAGAGTGGAATACAATGGCTACCAATTCTCAAGGAAATTATATTATTGTCACAAGATCTCATTCAAGTTATGGTCGAGTATTTATTTCTTCTGACTATGGAGCAACATGGACGGAGACTCAACCTGCAGGGGATATAGGTGCTTGGTGGACAGATGTTGCTTTTAATGCAAATGGAAATGTCATTATTGTAGGAAGAGGCAGCACTCCCGGCAATCTGTATATCTCTTTAGACTATGGAATGACATGGAATGTGACACAACCCGCAGGAGATGTAAATAGATGGTGGACGGCAGTCGCTTCTAATGCGGAAGGGAATGGTTTGATTGCAGGCGTAAGCAGCGATACCAACGGTCGCCTGTATACCTCCTCCGACTACGGAGAAACGTGGACAGAAAGACAGCCTGCAGGAGATGTCAATAGAAGATGGGAATCTCTTGCTTCCAATGCAGAAGGGAATGTTTTGATTGCAGGAGTAAATAGCGATACCAACGGTCGCCTGTATACCTCCTCCGACTACGGAGAAACGTGGACAGAAAGACAGCCTGCAGGAGATGTCAATAGAAGATGGCGTAGAGTTGCATCTAATGCAGAAGGAAATATCTTAGTTGCAGGTGCTGATGGAAGTAATGGTAGATTGTATATCTCTTATGATTATGGAGAAACATGGATGGAGCGGCAGCCTGCGGGAGATATTAACAGAGGATGGATGGCAGTCGCCTCCAATGGTGAGGGGAATATTTTGATGGCTGGTGTTTGGAACGGTCGCTTCTACACCTCTTTTGATTACGGAGAAACATGGTCCGAGGTGCAGCCGAAAGGAAATATCAATGGCAATTGGCACACAGCCGCCCTCAACAACAGAGGTAATTACTTGTTTGCGGGAGAATATGCCGGACGTTTATATAGGGGAAGAATTCCTCCACCCAGACTGCCGACATCTTTCACTGCAACGACACATAATCATAAACAAATAAACGTAACTTGGACCAAAGGCATTCAAGCAACTCATACACTTATCGAATGGAATAGCACTGCAACATGGAATCGTGGTGAGGGCAATGAAATATATAATAACATAGGAACCTCCTATCAGCACACTGGTCTTGACCCTCATACCACTTATTATTATCAAGCATGGAGCTACAACAACATCACTGGCCTGTGGAATGAAACCTATATATCTGATAGTGCAACGACTGATTCAGCCGTTAAACCATCACGATCAAGAAGACCAAAACCTTCTACACTCCCACCGCCAACAAGTATAACAATACTTAACCAACTCTTTGGATTAAACCTCACGCTACCATTCCAAGCAATAGATACAACAGGCGATGGAAACATCGACACCTTCATCGACCCCAATGATATGATTTATCTCATTCGCTCTGCTATTGTTTATGGAAAAATTATCTTTTTACTAGCAATTCAACAAGGAGACATGCCAGATTTCTTCTGGGACCCCAAAACCGATGAAATCACTTTGGTCACATCAAGTGAAGTAACGCTTTCTGAACCAATCGTAAAAGAAGAGGAAGAAGAAATAACATTCATCATAAAAGTCGAAAAAGCAGACTGGATCTATATCAAAATCGTTGATCGTTATCCACTCATGAACTACCCTAATTTCACCCTCATTGTAACAACATCACACGGGCGAGTACTATCACCTGATTTAATTTGGCGAGAGGATGGATTTATCTACATGCTTGATGATCCAGAAACCCAATACGTGATTAGTTACAGCTATGATATCCTTCCGGATGATCTCATACCACCAACGCCTGATGAACCAGAAAAAATAGGAATACCTCTCTGGATATATGGCATAGTACTCATAGTACTGATCGTAATCATTTTAGCAGCGTTATATAACAGGATATATCTACATAGAGAAATAAGGAGAAAAGGATACGAAAAAACCAGAAGAAAAAACCAAGCAAAAAAGATACAAAGAAAAAATAAAACAACACTAAAATAAATCTTAGATCATAGACAATATTGTCTGATGGCGCAAGTGTTATTATCCAGTATCACCTTCATTGTTATTGCTAGTAATCAAACCCATATTCTTTTAATCTCTGTTGTTTGATTATTCATAAAACGTCTCATGAAAAAACCACATTAAGTGGTAAAAATAATTTCAAAAAACAGAAAGGGGCTTATGACCTACACCCAGCACCTAATAAACTACAATTTTTTGTAGACATTTTTCCGATGATCAACAAACAGTATTGAAATTCTTTTTGCCTTTTCATCGATATCAGCAATAACTCGATAATCTCCCACTCTCAGTTTGTATTCGTCTCGGGCAGTCAATTTTTCAAAATAATGAAAGGGATTTTCTTTTGTTGAATGAATTTTTTCAAAAATTCTTTTCCTATGTTTCTTCTCTAGTTTTCCTAAATTATGTAAAGCTTCATCATCATAAATAACTGTATACATTCATTAAAGCCCCAGCCGATATTTGGCTTCCTCTTCGCTAACGAAATGTCCTTTTTTCATGCGTGCCCTTGCGGCTTCAATAGCTTTGATGGTTTCTTTGCTGAGTTCTGGTTCTTTTTTTAAGTTCTTCACAATAAAGATGAGTTTTTTAATCACCTCATCATAGCTTTCATTTTTGTATTCACGGAATTGGTCTATTTGGGATTTCGTATCATTTTGGATTTTGATAGTTGTCGCGCTCATAATATACCTAAGTATACCTATGTATACCACAGTATAAATAAATTTCTATCAGATTTTTTCTTCTGTTATAGAAATTCATAAAATAATGACGTTATTCACCTGTTGGAAAGAGGCTTACGGCCTACCCCCATCACCTAAAAATTTTACATTTTTCCGTAAATATTTTTTCTATGACCAAGCATTAAAACAAGAATGATAAGTTTTTCTTTTTCAATTTCTAAAATAACTCTATAATCACCAACTCGTAACTTATATCCTGGATCACCAACTAATTTTGTTATATGTGCTTCAGGCCGTATTCTAATTCTTACTAAAGATTTGATTATTCTTTCCTGATCAACTTTTTCAAGTTTTTCTAATTGTTTTTTGGCTTTATCCGTAAAAAAGATTTGGTAAGTCATAGCCCCAGCTCTTTCTTCACTTTAGCAAGAGAATGCACTTTCCCTGCTTTTGCTTCAGCACGAGCCTCAGCAAGTTCCTTTTTTGTTTGGGCATTTAATTCTTCGTTATCTTCAATCAAATCCCAAATTACCTCCTCATATGTTTCTTTATCGAAAAATTTTCTTTTTAAGAGTTCTCTCTGTAGTCTTTTACTGATTTGAATTGAAGTGTCCATAATACATTATAGTATGTTATAGAATATAAACATTTCGCTCTTTTATGTTGTTACTTCTGTCACACTCCTTCTTAAAAAATTCTGGTTACTCTCCTGTTGTAAAGAGGCTTATGGCTTACACCCAGTACCTTACTTTACACAGTAGGTCTGCATTTGTATGCATCATCATGACGACCAAAATAGTAGATTGTAACACACTCTTCTATATGATAAATATCAAATATTAATATGAAATGCTTGTCAATATGAATTCTGAAAAAATTTTGAAGTGGTGGACGAAGATGTTAATATTCATGATTTGGCTTGTTCTAATTCCTTGATTTTTTTTATATATCTTGAATAAATAAAATAATAAAAAATACAATCCTCACTCATAAGGATAGTATATAAATAATTAATATATAAAAAAATTATTTTAAAAAAATAATGGGCCCGCTGAGTCTTAAGGAGACCAACAGGAGGGAATTATTTA
>JAWOGM010000084.1:0-9534 GCA_046496795.1 Thermoplasmatota archaeon | reverse complement strand
TCTTGTGATTTGTTCAAATCATTATGGGGAGCAATGGTAGGGGTAAAAGATTTAGGTATTTCATAAAATCAGTTAGCGCTTCAGTGAGAAATCATTTCTGAATTTTTGGTTGTTATGAAAAGGTTAGGAGATATGAGCAGTTTAGATACCTATTAAAATAGTTTACTATTGGGATTTATTTCTCCTTTTACTGAGGCTGCTTGTCCGATGAAGCAATTGTTTCCAATAATTGTTCCAACATTAATTGTTGCATTGATTCCTATTTGAACGTTGTCACCGATGATTGCTCCAAATTTTTTTCTTGCTGTATCTATTTTTGTTCCGTTTAATATCAGGGAAATATTTTTTTTGTCAAGTCTGAGATTTGCAATTTTTGATCCTGCCCCTAGGTTGCAGTTGTAGCCGATGATGGAATCTCCTACATAGTTTTGATGGGGGACATTGGTATTATTCATTAGTATTGAGTTTTTTATTTCACAGGCATTACCGATATGGCAGTTATCTCCTATTGCAGTACTTGGTCTAATGTAGCAGTTTGGTCCTATGTTGCAGTCACTTCCGATGACGACAGGTCCTTGAATGTAGCTTCCTGATCGGATGATGGTATTATTTCCCACAATTACCTTTCCTTGTATGGTAACGTTGTCTTCAATAGTTCCCTTTATTTTTTTCTCAATGGTTTGTAGTTTTTCCTCATTTGCTTCTAGCAGATGCCAGGGGTAGACGACATCTCTCCATTCTTGTAATGCTACGGTATGCATCTGGTTGTGTTTGCAGAATAGATTTATTGAGTCGGTGATTTCATATTCCCCGCGGACAGATTGTTTGGTTTGTTTGATAGATTCAAATATTTCTTTGTTGAAATGATAGATTCCAGCGTTTATGATGTTGGTAAATGGCTCTTTCATTTTTTCATATATTTTGATGATTTTGTTATCTCTGATTTCCACTATTCCATAGTTCTGTGGGTGGTCTACTTCAACAGTTCCGAGGCTTTTTTGGGATTTGATGACGTGTTTGATATCAGCTGATCCAAATATGGTATCTCCACAAAGCACGATACAGTTGTCAACAAAGGGTTCAACTATTCCTATGGCATGAGCTGTCCCTAGCGCTTTTCCTTGGTTGACATAGGTAATAGAGACATTCCATTTTTTTCCATCGCCAAAATAGGCTCGAACCATCTCAGCTTTATAGCCCACAACTATGATGAAATCAGATAGTCCTGCAGCTATAGCAGAGAGTAGATTCCATTCTAGGATTGGTTTTCCGGATATTTCAAGCATGACTTTTGGGCGTGTGTAGGTGAGAGGATGCATTCTTTTTCCTTCACCAGCCGCCAGAATGACACATTTCATTTTTATTTCCTCATTTTATTCAACAGTGACTGATTTTGCAAGGTTTCTTGGTTTATCTATGGAACAGTTTCGAAAATCTGCAACATAATAGGCAAGCAGTTGGAGGATGACAGTGATGGGGATGCAGGATAAAAAACTAGGATTTGAAGGATATCGTAGTACCATATCGGCATGTTTTTGGATTTCTCTATCTCCTTCGTCTGCTATTGCGATTACCTTGGATTCTCTGGCTTTGATTTCACCGATATTTGCCATTATTTTATCATAGGTAGCATCAGAAGTTGCAATGGCTATGACAGGAGTTTCTTTGGTTAGGAGGGCAAATGTTCCATGTTTTAATTCCCCTGCTGCAAATCCTTCGGCGTGGATATAGGATATTTCTTTGAGTTTTAATGCTCCTTCTAAGGAGAGGGGGTAGTTGATTCCTCGTCCAATAAAAAATATTGACTGGGCATCTTTGATCTGGTTGGCTATCTCATGAATTGCCTTGTTATTGTTAAGGATATATCTGATGTCTTTTGATGTGTTTTTTAATGATATGATGTAGTCATAGATTTTATTTGGGCTAAGGGTGTTGCGAATTAATGAAAGTTTTAAGCCCAGTAAACAAAGCGTGATGATTTGGGAGGTAAATGTTTTAGTGGCAGCTACTCCGATTTCTGGTCCTGATTGGGTCAGGATGTATCCATCACAGATTCGTGTTGCTGTGCTTCCGATGACATTGGTAATGATCAATGTTTTGCATCCTGCTTTTTTTGCTGCTCGTAACGCTGCTAAGGTATCTGATGTTTCACCTGATTGTGTGATTCCTATCACCAAAGATGTATCATGTTGTAGGTTAAAGAATCGATATTCTGAGGCAAGTTCGACGCTGACAGGTATGTTACATATTCCTTCAAGGATATATTTACCGACAAGCCCCGCATAATATGAGGTACCACAGGCTATGATAACTATTGATTGTATGTTTTCTTTGAGTAGGGTTTCTACTTGTTCGGGTAGGAGTATATCTTGATTTATCTCTGATGTTCTCCCCTGCAGGGCTCGGATGACTGTTTCTGGTTGGTCATAGATTTCTTTGAGCATGAAATGAGGGTATCCTGATTTTTCTGCATCTTTTACTGTCCAGGTGATGATATCTTCTTTTTTTGTTACACTGTTTTTGTTTTTGTCAAATATTTGTATGGAGTTGTTGCTGAGAACGCAGAGTTCTCCTTCGTCAAGATAGTGGACTCTGTTTGTGTATTGTAATATTGCAGAGACATCTGATGTGATAAAATTTTCATTATCTCCAACTCCGATAAGCAGAGGTGTTTCTTTTCGTGCGGCAATGAGTTTTTCTGGTTCATCTTCGCAAAAGACAACTATCGCATATGATCCTTTTATTTGCTCTAGAACAGTATAAAGGGTTTCTTTGATATCTCCATTATAGTGATGCTCGAGAAGATGGGCGATGACTTCGGTGTCTGTCTGTGAGGAGAATTGATTTCCTTTTTTTTGGAGTGTTTCTTTTAAGGTATTAAAATTTTCAATTATTCCATTATGAACAACCATAATTTTTTTATTGGGGCTCATCTGAGGATGAGCATTTTCTAGGGTAACTAATCCATGGGTTGCCCATCGGGTGTGTCCTATGCCTATGGTTCCACTAATTTCGGGGACAATCTTTTTGAGATGATGCAGTTCACCTATCTCTTTGAAGACTTGTATTTTGTTGTCATAGATGCCTACACCGGCAGAATCATACCCTCGATATTCCAGTTTGGTTAAACAGCTGAGAAGAACATCTTTTGCATTTCTAAATCCAGTATAGCCGATTATGCCACACATTTTATATCACTTTACTATCACTTGGGATGTCTTTACTGATTTTTTTTAAGGGATCTATTCTGCATCGTCTGCCTATGGTTATCCCTGCTTCGACTACGACATTGCTTCCAATAATGCAGTCTTCACCTATCATTGCGCCTATGATACTAATTTTTTTAAATTCATCTTCGGTTTCAACGATTGCTTTTCCTGTGATATTTGAAAAGTTACTTGCAATGGTATTGCCTCTGGCAATTATTGAGTGAGATAGATAGGAACTTGAGTGAAGATGCACACCTTCCATGATGATACTGTTTCGTATTTCGCAGAAGGGACTGATGGATGAATTATTCCCAATTATTGTTGAGGGGAAAATACAAACATTTGGACCTATTTCACAGCCGTTTCCAATGATTACTGGTCCAACGATATAGCAGCCAGAGTAGATGGTGGTATCTTTGCCTATAGATACTGGTCCTTTCATGACTACTCCTTTTTCTATTACGCCACTGGTTGATTTTGGATGTTGACTAATCATTACCTCATTGACACCGATGAGATCCCAGGGGTAGACAATATCCATCCAGAGATTTGCAAAAATGGTTTGAACGGCGATGCCTCTATCAACAACTTCCTGAATAACAGATGATAAGGTAAAAATTCCTTCTCCGGCTAGATTTTCTATGATTTCAAAAACGCTAGGTGGTAGTTTGTAAATCCCTGTTGAGATATATTTTCCTGTTTCGGTTTTTGGTTTTTCCACAAGTTCTTTGAGTTTTGTTTTTTCAATAACAACCACACCATATTTTGAGTGGTTGGTATGTTCTTTGATGACTATACAGTATTCTGAGGGTTCATTGATTAATCGTTGTATGCTTATAGCATCGATGATGTTGTCTCCAAAGATAACAATAAATGAATCATCTAGTTTGTCTTTTGCTTGTAGGAGGGCGTGAGCGGTGCCGAGTTGTTTTTCCTGGACAACATAGGTTATGGTTACTCCTTGATATTCTTTGAAATAGTCCATGATGACTTCTTTTTTATAGCCGACAACAAGAATGATTTCTTTGATTCCGCATTGTTTGACTGAATCAATGACATATTCTAGGATTGGTTTATTTGCAATAGGGAGCATCACCTTTGGCATTGTTTCGGTGAAAGGTTTTAATCGTTTTCCTTCTCCTGCTGCTAAAATGACTGCTTTCATAGCATCGCCTTTCAAATGGTAGCATTGTTTAGGTATTTTATATTTTCTCAGGCATGCTAATAATATATTATTTTATACATGTTTTTTTTAAAAAAAGAGAAAAAGAAAATTGTTGGTATTTAGATTAGACTCATTACATATCGTAGTACTGGAAAAGCATTTGGGAAAAACTCTAATAGTTTTAATATCACATTTCTAAATCCAACAGTAAGTGGCATGGATATGGGTAATGGATCTGACCATTCACTTTCTGCACCATAAACATCCATTGCTTTCACCTTTATTGCATAATTACCGCTTATCGTCCAGGTATGTTTAGCTGTTGCCGTTTCACCTGAATTATAGGGGCCTATCCATCCACTATTTGTACCATCTCCCCAGTCAAACCAATAAAAAATTGTATCTCCATCGATATCAGTGGTACTGGTTTGATAGGTATATTCAATGTTTATCCTTCCTCGTGTTGGACCAAATGGTTTATCAGGTTTTTCTGGTGGAGAATTTGTCTCATCTCTGGTTGTGAAATACCATACAGATCCTTCTGTTGATGCCCCATGGTTATCCCAGGCGATAATCTTCCAGAAATACATGGTATTATAGTCGAGTAGTCCTGGCTCATACTCAGTCTCTGATTGATTATTCATAACAAATGGTGGATCGCTATTGTTACCAAAGTAGACATCATAGGTGACAATATCCTCGGGATCAGGATCACCACCTATCCAGCTTAGTATCGCCTCAGTATCAACATTTGTGGCACCTGAGGGTGGAAATGGATCACTTGGCTGATAGGGTGGGTTATTGGGACTAAGTATGTAGTGGGCTGTTACTGATTTATCATCTGTCATATTTAGTAGTATAACTGGGTTACTTCCTGAAGCATCCCCACTCCAGTTGCTAAAGAGATATCCAGGGTTTTCATAGGCAGTTAATGTCACCTCTGTGCCATAATAATAGGGTGGATCGATATCAACGTCAACAAATCCAGCTTCGACAGGGTCAACGGTGATGGTGAGGGTATATGGCCCGTTAAGGGTAAACTGCGCATCTACATTCATATCATCTGTAATTGTTAAATCCTGCGGAGATGTATCTCCACTCAGATTTCCACTAAAACCTGTAAACGTACTTCCTACACTGGCATTGGCCCAAATCGTTACTACATCACCATGGTAATAGGGACCGCTTGGGCTTGCTTCAATTGTACCACTACCGGTACCACTTGTTGTCAATGTCAATGAATGTTCTATCATACAAACAATGGTAAATTCCTTTAGGGTTAACGCAGGGAGGGTGAAGGTATAATTTGTTATGGTCTGCATGTCAGCTATGATAATGTCACCGGTGGCATTTCTAAGGGTAATATAGTTGTATTCACTAGTATTGAGATGATCAGTATTCCAGGAGAGAGTGATATTTGTTGGGGAGGTAGAATCTGATGGAAACCACATTACTGATAAATTCCACACTTTATAGGTGTCAGGGAAAGATCTGAAATCATGCAATAACGCGTTATGGGGAGGTGGAAGGTTATCATTAAACCAAACACGAATATACGGAGGCATGGGAGAAGGAGGTAGAGCAACATCATAACTATCAGCAGGCGGACCATCATTGGCATCAGGTGCTTCGCCAAATACAACATAACTATATTGACCTGAAGGGTTAGTTACATTTATCTGCGCACTCCATTCAACCTGTCGTTGGGGATGACCGCTATCATATAGTGTGGTATCAATTTGGTTTTGCGCCACACTTAATGCGGTACAAATAAAAGCCACCATAATCCCAACAGCAATAATTTTACCTGGTAATCCTTTGAATTTTAGCGTACTCTCTTTCATTTTTTTTTTATATATTTTCATAGTAAGTCCCCAGATTGTATTTTTTTAATTAACAATCATAATCATATTCGTATTATAATAAAAATATGGAAATAGTGTATAAATATGTTTTCCTAGTTTGGCATTTTTTTTTGATATAATAGTGTTTGATGAATTAAAATATGGTTTTTTATGGTATAATTTTTTCATAGGGTTTAAAAAAAATACCAGAGAGATAGAGATAACTTTAAAACAAAAAAAAATCTACTAAAACGCTGGGATAGATGATTTTTACCACCAACGATTTTTATTTTTTGTATGAAGTATACTATCTATTAGATAAAGTATTGTTTTTTCTTTGTTGTTGTGTTAGGTTACAAAAAAGTGAAAAAAGTAGTGAGTAACGAGTAGTTGTTACTCCTGAATTAGGAGCTAGTTATTTGGCATATATCTAAAAGTTCTTTGATTTCTAATAATCTGCCATCTTTAGTTATTCGGACAATATCAGCCATATTTTTTGCCTCCCGTAATAGTTGACGAAATTTGTATAATTCTATCGTCCTCTAACTATATTAACTTACATCTATTTAAATCTTTTTAAAAAATATATTTTGAAACTTGTGTTACATTACCTGCACATTAACCTACATATGATTTCTACAGGAAATTATTTATGACATACTAAAATATATTTAAAAAATCAAATAAAATATATGTTACTACATCTATATTTTGTTTGGTTCATTTTAGGATATTTTAATCAATTTTGCCTGGGCATGTTTTATTGCTTTTATAATGTTTTGGTATAATCCGTCTACTCTATCAATAAAATTTATAATTTTCTCAATTCATTTTTATTAAAGCGTTTAATTTTTTAATTCAGGTAAAAATAAGGTATTTTTAAACCAAAAAGGTTATATGGTGAAATTGAATAATTTGGAGAAAATACAAGAATTGAAAAATAGGGGGTTGCTCTAGGAATATAAAAATTTATATACTAATAAAACAACGTTTAATCAATTAGTAAATAGTAAATAAAGACATAGAGTATGTCTGAATGTCTGATATATAAGAGGCGGCAATTCGTGCAAAAAAAGGATGGAACCAAAAGAAAAACACTTGCTATTATTCCTTGCTTTAATGAAGAATATACAATTGGTAGTATTGTTCTTAAGGCAAAAAAATTTGTTGATAAGGTACTTGTTGTTGACGATGGTAGTAGTGATGATACGGTTGCCATTGCAAAACAGGCAGGTGCCCTTGTTCTTGTTCATGAGAAAAACCGTGGGAAAGCTGCTGCGATTAAAACAGGGTTTAGCTATGCAGTAGAAAAAAAGTATGATTATGCGATCACTCTTGATGGTGATGGGCAGCATAATCCTAATGAGATTCCACGGTTGTTACAGAAGATGACTGATGATGCTGTTGATATCTCCATTGGAATTCGGTATGGAAAGACAACAGAGATGCCGTGGTGGCGTAAGATTGGGAAACGATCTCTTGATTATGCCACAAGCTTGGGTAATGGTGGTTTTGTCACGGATAGTCAATCAGGATTTAGAGGGTTTAGTTTTCATGCTCTTGAGATGATCACACCCCTGTTGACCGGTGAAGAGTTTAGTATTGAAAGTGAGCAGTTGATTCGTGCTCATGATCTGGGATTGAGCGTGGGTAATGTTCGAATTAGCTGTAAATATAAGGGCCTTGGGGAGACATCAACGAAAGGATCGGCATCGCATGGTTTTTCAGTTCTTGGTTATGTGTTGTGGGTTGTTGCCGAAAAACGACCGTTATTATTTATTGGTGTTCCTGGTTTTGGTTGTATCATTCTTGGTATTTTACTTGGGATTTATTTGTTGCAGTATTATAATATAACTCATGTTTTTTTGATTCCTCATGCTATCATGGTTAGTATTTTGATTATGGTGGGAACAATAGCCATGTTTATGGGGCTTGTCTTAAACTCACTGCCTAATATTATTAAGAGAAGTAGAGGGAATCAATAGTTTTTTTGTTTCAAATTTTTTTTTTATGATGCAATTGGGTATTGATGAGAATATTTTGTTTGGTGTTGTTTCTCTTTGTGTATTTTTTTTGGTGTCGGCTGTGATAGGTGCAAAAGTTTTGCTGCAAAGACCCAGAAGCTTAAAAGAATCAGTGAGTAGATGGCGCTTTGAAAAAGGTTCATGGAGAGGATTAATTACTTCATCGACAGCATTGATCAAACTTTTTCCGCTGGCACTAAAGAATCCGATTTCGTTGCTTACTGCATGTACAAGCGAAGGAACATATGCAGTTGTGGCGGCCTCAATTAGAGGAAATATTTGTCTGGTATGAGAACTTGAAATCGAGATAGTATCCCCTGCATTCATATGGTCACAACAGCAGAAAAATCATTATTTTTTAAATGCCATTGTTGTTGTGGGTAAAAAAAGAGATTTAAACCATAAATACATGTTAAAATCATGTTGCCGACATACGATTATATTGCAGGGTAACTATTTACAATATTAAACATATTTCATTATTACAACTCTCTACAATATTACTCTCTGTTTTAAATCTTGTAGTATATTCATATAGTTCATAAAACCCTCATAAGGATTTTCATATGGACTAAAATAAGCATGGACATCTCCATCAGCAAGACCTTTTGTTGAACAGTAATACAAATGATCGGATGTTTGGAGACGACGCCAAGTTTTAAGTAAGCGCTCATTACCATTTTCTTTAAGTTTTCTACCAATGTTTTTTAATTCATTAAAACAAGCTTTTTGCATATCATTTCCAAGCCATGTAGATACATTACGATCTTCATCAGCCCATGAAATTGCCCAGGGTACATCTATTTCTCCAACGGGTTTAAATTGCTCAACTGCTTCACTAACAGTTGCAAAATCTAAATGATTATGCTTTAGTACTTCTCCAGGTAAATGCTTTAGGAATTCAAATATACCTGTCTCAATCCATTGATGTTCTCCAAATGTTTCGTAATCCATAAACAGGTTAACAAGATCTCCTTCACAACGAGATATCCATTTTGCAAATTTATCTGCTGTCAAAGGAAACTCTGACCAGTTATGTGTGGAGAATCTAAAACCTACATCGTCACTTAGTTTATAATTCCTTAATAACACATTGAGGTCTGTATTAACTGGTTTGTAGAGATAATTTGGTGAACGACCTCCTAATATCTTATCTGCTCCTTCAGTGATAATTCCTTTGTATCCCAACTCAGCAATTTTTCTTGCTATTCGGTTATCATAGATTGTTTCAGTGTTTCTGAATATCTTTGGTTTATAGTTAAATATTTTTTTTATTTTCTTTTGATGCATTT
>JAWOGM010000002.1:0-19253 GCA_046496795.1 Thermoplasmatota archaeon | reverse complement strand
GGCACCTCAGTTTCTAACCATGTCACATTATTTTTAAAGCTTGAAGTGTATTCTAAAAAAATACCGTTATAGGTGTTATTCTGTGAAGGATTTTGAGGATTATGAAAACGATTAGAATCGTCAATGTCAAATGCGGTATTGATGGAAAGCGGTTTCTCGTTTTCATAAAAAGTAGTATTAGAAATTATGGTCCTTTGTGTAGCCTTTCTTGCATTTAAAGCGATACCTTGGTTATGTGCAAATAGTGAATTATGTATTTTTACCGATGAATCCCATATCTCGATTGCTTGATTAGGACCACAATAATAAAAACTGCAGTTCTCAAATACTGATCCATCTTCTTCTATATAGATGCCCCTCCAGTCACCTGCCTCTGGGATGGATATGCTATCATTATTTGAATTCCCGCCATGTTTATCATCTTTTAGAGAGGTGAAAATAATAGGTTTATGGAACGTACCATTTGCAAGAATCACTCCATTGCCTTCTACTTTTAATAAAGGGCCCTCATTAGGATGAAATTTTATGACTGCCCCAGCTTCAATAGTGAGTTCTGATTTTATATGAAAATCCCATTTCAAGATAATATAAACAAAATCACTTTCCCATGTTGTAGGAGCAACAATATCTTCTGTAATCTCTAAAGTTGGTAACAGGATAGTTATATTCTCTTTGTCACCTTCTTCATCCAAATTAATTTCAGTTATACATCCGGTAGATAATATAAGAACCATTAAAACAAAAGATATAAATTTTCTTTTTATCACTTTTGACCTCCCCTTTAAAAAAAGAAACTATAATTACTATATAATACTTATGTTCGCACATAATAATTAATGACAACAATTTTCTCTAGATTTAAAAAAGTAATAAAAAATAGAGTATTTGTTTAGCTCCGGAGACAGAGCTCATGTCTCAGAAGATTCTCTAACTCTTCATACATATTCTTCCCTTGCAAATTCCATGTTGCAAGCAATGATGCAATGTACTGATAATTTTCAGAACCACGTTCTGAGCGGAAACAACCAATGATCTTCCGCATGATCACATGCTCCCGCATTGCTTGCTCACCCAAGTTATTTGTCGGCTGCATCCCTGGAAACAAAAGACAGGTATGCCAACACCCCAGTCCATTCTTAATGTATTGTGCTTTCACGCGCGTATCATCATATCCCAAGTATTCATCCACCAGCTTTGAAAGCTCCTTATCCCACTTTGTTTTCATCTGTTGTCGCTGCATCATCGGTGGATCCTTTCCAAGGAACTCCTTCAATAGACGAAACCGTTGATGCATCTCCTCAGACAGATCTTGTTCATGTTCTGTGAAGTCTTTTCCATTATTAACCTCCCGGAGCAAGTGCGCCCAACATCGTTGCATCACAGGCAGCCAGTTGTAGCTACGCCAGCCGTCATTGACAGTTGCACCATACACCTCATCACTATTTGTTGTATCTAGTATTTCCTCAAGTACTTGTTTTCCCCGGCAGGGTCTGATCACGGTGAGTACATCATCCATGTTGGATCGGAATATCCACAGCCACCAGTTCTCCCCCATGATTGGCATACTGGTTTCATCAGTATAGTTCCAGGATGCTGTCCTGATTTTCTGCAGGAGTTGCATGTACCTAGGTTGACATGCGTCTCCTACTCTGAGGAGTACGTCATGAACGCCTTTAGGGCTGAGTGGAAAATCGTGTTGATCCCAGAGATTCTCCTGGATGCGTCGTAGTACACCACGTTGACGATATTTCATCATGGTGATATGGGTCATAAGGCGTATTCCAAGATTGCCTACCCTGGGGCATTCGGGGTGTGTAGCAGTACTCTTATAACCACATCCACTGCACTGATAGGTATGAAGGTCGTACTGTGTTACCTTTATTTTCGGTGGAGGTGGTAGTTCTTCTATTGTTCGTGATTCCACATCAATGGAGTTTCCTAGATAACCTCCGCATTGTGGGCAGGTGTCCATAGTAACAGGTATGATTTCATCAGGCTCTGGTGTTTTCCTGGTTGCTCCTCGGTGACCTGGGGGCGCACCACGTTTACCAGAAGAAACACTGTTGCTTCCTCCTCGGCTACCATCTTTGAAACGTCTTTGAGATGGTGGTGTATGCGGGTTTTCATACATTCGAAGTTTATTTTCAAGCGCGATGATCTTTTGTTTCAACTCTTGGTTCTGCTGTTCAAGTGTGTTCAATCGTGGTTCAAAAACTGAGAGAAAGTGTTTCAGTTGCTGATTTTCTTCTTCGAGTTTATGAATATACTGTTTGGCCGCTTTGGGCCACTCTTGCATCCCATCCATCTAATTGGGATGTAATGAATTACTAGCAGAAGGATTTTTCCATTTTATCAAAGCAGAAAAAACAGATTAGCTAAACAAATACAAAATAGATATTAAAATTCTATAAAAATAAAATCGTTTTTCTGTTGTTTTATATATTTCATAGAAAAATTTTTATGTATTTTAATTAAATCATTATTATTATGGTTCCCCAGACAATTTGCATGGGTTCAAATCCCTGTACCAACAATTATTTTTTTATAAATCAATTAAAGAGGGATTGTTTAGGAAATCTGAGGGGCATCTCCCGATCTTTTTCCTTTGAATGTGAGCTCTATTTCTAGTTCTTTTTCTTTTTTTCCTTCGAATTCTATTTCTAGTTCGATTGGTTCTCTGAAGCTGAAAGGTATTTCCCATTCCTGAGTTTTTATTGTTAGGTCATCTCCTTTTTTTAGTTGTTCTGCCAGTGATATAAGGAAATCTGCGATTTGGTTTTTGTTTAGATAGACATTACATTCGATGTCCCCTTTTGTTATTACATGCCTTTGTTTTTGTGTTTGGCCGGGTATTTCAGTCATATATTTCACCAAAAAGATAATATAGGTAAAAATATATAAACTTACTTTGTAAAATTATACATTTAGTTGATTTTATGGAGGAAATAGAAATCTTAGGTTCAAAATCTCGCATAAAACTCTTACATGAGTTATCAAAAAAAGACATGTATCTCTCTGAACTGATACGAAATGTTAAACTCGATACAAAAAACTGTAAACACCACCTTGATATACTTGAAAAGGAAGGCATCATCTCAAAAAAACATAAAGGCAAACGAACATATTACTCTTTAGAAAAAGAAATACTTCTTCATATCATGCCTCCTCCTCAACGTAGATATGAAATTCAATTTTTTGATGTAGTAAAAACCGAGCAATTATAAACTATTTAAGATACTAATACTTAAGATTTTTATAGTAAGCCGTTAATTCATCAATATCATCATTGCAACTAATAATACAAAAAAGGATACCCAATCATATACAACACATAACAACATCATATGATCTGATTGAAATGATCTATTATACTCAATAGATTATTCAATAACTAATCAATCTTATAGTAAGGGGGAATCTATGAATAAAAATATAGTAAAAAATGGGGATAGAATACAACTTGTTGAAATAAATGATGGCTGGACAAAATTAAAACCAGGAGCAAAAGGAACTGTTTTAGAAACAGAACAGCAATCAACTGAAACACTCATCTGGGTCCAATGGGATAATGGTGAACGCCTAGCATTACTTGACCCAATTGATAAATATAAAATAATAAGAAAATAACCATTGAACTTTTGTTTTCCTTCTAGATGGAAAGTAAGGCTTCAATAGCTAGTAAAACACGGGAAATCAAGCGATGTAATCCTTCAAATCTCCAAAGAAAAGGCATTTGATTTTTTGGCATAGAGACCACAAACGGTTCAGACCAGTCACTTTCCTCACCATGGATATCACAAGCTTTCACTCGTATGGAAAATGTTCCTTTCTCTGTCCAAGTATGAGTTGTTGATGCTGTTTCCCCAGAAGAATAGGGCCCAATCCATTCACTAAATGTCCCGTCTCCCCACTCCCAAAGATAAAACACCAAATCATCCTCAATATCAATGGTTGATGTTGAATATCGATAGGTTGAACCGGCTTCTCCTGTTGCAGGTCCCCAGGGTCTTTGTGGTATCTCAGGTGGGTGATTAAGCTCACCATAAGCGGTAAACATATGGGCGCCTGGTTCACCGATATAGGGATGATTCTCCATTCTTCCAGAGGCATCTCTTGCCTGGATATAATATGATATTGTTGTACCATTTTCTTGTGGGGGAATCACTGCACGATAAAAATTGCATCCCACTGATGAAAGTGGGATAAAGTTCCAATCAAAATTATCAGACCGCCAGTATACTCCTGTCTCAGGCATAATTAGATTAGTTCCGCTATATGGCTGGATTTTTATTTGTATTTCATAGCCATTATCACTGCTTTGATAGCCAGATAAAGGGGTATGTTCAAGATAAAGCATATATCTATCTGGTATTCCCATAACTCTGCAGTGAAGTGCATCTGTTGAATGCCATGAACCATAAAACCCTAATATTTCATAACCCGGCATTGCTTGCTGATATGATTGTATTGCTAGGTTATCCCAATATGATGCCCCTGTGAGGGGCACCAGTACTTTATTGTTTAAGATTAGAGAGTTGGTATATGGTTCGTTGTTTGGGGTATATACGCGGACAACAGTATATGGTGTCCCATAGCAATTTATCTGAGACTCAAAATAATCAACTGCTTCTTCTATGAGAGTATATTGTGAGTGACTTGAGGGCACTTCTCGTATCATGATAACATCTGGTGCTAGATATTTTCCCCAGCAGTCAACATGTCTAATATATTCACCATTGATATCAGGCACAACATGATAGGAACTAACATTGAGATAGTCAAAGACAATATCGTCTATTTCAGAAGGACTAAGACCTGGATTAACATCCCAGACAAGATCAGTTGAAATTGCGATACCTTGACCATCAGTCATATAGTTACCTCCTTCATGAAATAATGGCATAAAATACAAGGGTAGGTCTTGATCTGCAGAAAAAACAGAGTTGATGTTATCGTCATGATATCGATTGGGATAATCTCTACTATAGGTGAAATCAATCACTGCTAACTCATCATCATCGGTAAAAACAAACCATGGGCCATAGTCTCTTGTCCAATGAGTGTTACTTGGTGCGATAAGAAACTCACAGTTGTCAATGTTCACTCCCTGGTTTTGAAAGTTTGTAAGGACAGTATTTTGTTGGTTAACATTTGCGACAATAGTTATTACTGTTACGTCTTCTGCCATTTCTTTAATGGCCTGATATGGTATTCCAAAAGAGTTAGAATTTGCGTTATATCTAATCAGAGATGCTTGCATGGGTTCAAACTCAGCGACCTGACGAATCGGTGATGGGGGAACAGACATTATGTTATGATGGCTATATTGATATGAGTTTGTATCTCCACTAAATGAAGAAGGTAGTGCAGAAATAAAACAGACTAGTATGAGAATTACTGCTAGTAACAATCTTATTTCTCTTTTTTTAACCATCTACTCGTCTCTTTTTATAATTTTTATATGAATAATTCTTTTTCTATCAAACAAGTACCTAGAATATGCTTAATAGCACTGATATTAACTGAGAGATTCCTGGAAATATTTGCCCAATTTTTTGTAATAAAGGCATGCTTTGTAGAGAGTTTTTTGGCATAGTAACAGCTAATGGTTCAGACCAATCGCTTTCTTCTCCATAGGCATCTTTTGCTTTGACTCTGATTTCATAGGATCCCTCTTCATCCCAACTATTCATTGTTGATATTTCAACACCTGATTCATAAGGTCCTAGCCATTCACTATTGTTCCCATTGCCCCAATCCCAGATGTAAAATATCATATCTCCGTCAATATCAATGGTTGATGTTGAATATCTATATGTTGAACCAGCTTTACCACTGGCAGGACCAGTAGGTCGCTGTGGTGTATCTGGGGTATTGTTATCATTATATGCAGTAAACGTATGGGGATCTGGTGCACCGATATAAGGGTGGTTCTCTATTCTTCCGGATTCATCCTCTGCTTGGATATAATATGATATCTGTGATCCATTTTCTTGTCCTGGTATTGTTGCATGATACTGGTGGTTTCCCAATGGTTGAAGAGATATAAAATTCCAATCTTGGCCTTCAACCTTCCAATGTACGCCCGTTGTTGAAGAGATAATGTTTTCTCCACTATACGGATAGATTTTTGTTTGAATTGTATAACCGTTATTTCCTTCTTGACTACCAAATAGAGGTGTATGTTCGATATAGAGCATATGCCTATCTGTTATTCCCATTGTTCTGCAGTGGAGTGCATCTGTTGATTGCCATGAGCCAGTGAATCCTAACACTTCATAGCCTGGCATTGCATCTTCGTAGGATGTAAGAGCAGCGGCATCCCATTGACTACCAGTAATTGGCACAAGAACTTTGTTGTTTAAGATAAGAGAGTTTGTATACGGCTCATTATTTGGGGTATATACTCTAACAACATCATATGGGATATCATAACAACTTAATTGTGCTTCAAAATAACTTACCGCTGATTCTATTGCATTATAACGAGGATGAGATGGAGGAACCTCCCTAATCATTATTTTAGTGGGTGAAAGATATTTAGCCCAACAATCAATATGTTTTATATAATCGCCATTTGCATCAGGGACAACATGATAGGTATGAACTCCAAGATATTCCATTACGATGTCCCTAATTTGAGATTGAGTATATCCAGAATTTTCTGACCATACTAAATCAGTAGAGATCGATATTCCTTGACCATCGGTCATATAGTTGCCACCGGTGTGAACCAAGGGCATATTGTAAAGAGGTAAACTTTGATTAGCAGCATACGCTGAAGGGATTAGATTATCACTAGGGCGTGGTCTATTATAAGTGAAATCTGTGACACCTTGTTCATTATATCCGTTGAATATAAACCATGGGCCATAATCCCGAGTCCAGTGTGTATTTGACGGGGCAATAAGAAACTCACAGTTGTCAATGTTTACACCCTGGTTTTGAAAGTTTGTAAGGACAGTATTTTTTTGGCTAACGTCTGCGACAATAGTTACTACTGTTGCATCTTTTGCCATCTCTTTAATGACCTGATATGATATCCCAAAGGGGTATCGGATGAGTACGCCTTCCATGGGTTCAAACTCAGCAGGTTGTCTAACTGGTGTTGGTGGTGAGAGTAATAATTCATTTTCCATTGAATATGTGACTGATGCATTTGACTGAATTGTGTAATCTGATGAATCAATTGCAGGTATGCTTGGTAGTAAGGCAGCAATGATTAAAATAGCGATTAAAACTCCAATATATTGTTTTCTTTTTGATTTTAGGTTAATTTTTATTCCCCCGGATTTATTTTATTATTTTTTCTATTTTTTATATGATATCAAAAAATATAGCGCATCTAATATTTATAATGTTTGTTTCTTCTTCAATTTATCAAGAAAAATTTTTTTTTAAAAGTCAAATAGATTTTTTTGTTTCATCATATGTTCAATGGGTTTGAATTTTTGTAACACCTGTTCGATCCGCTGCTGATTAAAATGATACCGATCACATAAGAGTTCTAACACAGCAGGGATGTCTGGTGGTGACCAATGTAATTCATAGGAATCTGTGACTTGTGGGTGAAGAAAGATATCGCGTATCTCTTTTATTTCCTGTTTTGTTGGAATGTTGTTTCCTCCGATTAATGCAAGCGCGTTTTCAACATTACCCGTTTTTCGTATCATGTCAAGACTTTTTTTAGGCCCGTATCCTTTGACTCCTTCGTTGAAATCAGTGCCCACTAATATTGCGATGTCAATAAGCTGCTTTTGTGTGATATTCATAGAAGATAGACCAGGTTTTAATTTGATCATTTCAGGAGATACCTTGACATAGGCATTTTTGTTGGGCAGTTTACGGCGAGCGGAGGATGTAAGATTGCGTATAAGCCGGGAGGCCCCAAATAATAGACAATCAAAATCTTGAGATCCCACTGCATACGCATCTCCTTTTTGGACCATATAGCTTGCTTGTGATTCCCCCTCTGAGGGTGCTTGAATGTAAGGAATGCCTAATGTTGTGAGTAATTCCTTGCTTTGATTGACAATATCTTCAGTTACCCTGGAGGTTTGTTGTGCTTTTTTTTTAGCTGTTTCAATATCTCCTTTTTCTAATGCTTCTTTCCAGTCTTGTTCTGCCTGTTGACGTCTCTGTGTCCGCTGCGTGATCACTCGTTCTTTAAGAGGATGAGCTTTACCATCAAAAACATACACTGGCCTGATGTTTGCCTCGATAAGATTTGCACTACGATATAATAGGCCTGAGAGATGAGAGGTGATGTGGCCTTGAGCATCTTTAAGGGGGGTTCCATCGCGAGATCGAATAATGGAGAGAAATTGATGAAGAACATTATAGGCATCAATAGCTATTACTCTATTTTTAAAATCATTATAGGTACACGTTTCCTTGGTAAATAATACTCCTAGATCAACACCCATGTTCAATGCTATAAATAGAAGCAGTAATTATATGTCTTTCGAGCAGTCGCAACCTTTATAGAAATAATATCGATACTGCTTTTCTATGAAACGAGATCTTATTTCTATGTTGGATGTACAAGATGATTTACATGATATCATCGATCTTGGTATCCAACTTAAAACACAATCAAAAAGAGGGCAGTCCATACAACTATTAAAAGGTAAAACACTAGCTATGATCTTTGAGAAATCAAGTACGCGAACTCGAGTATCCTTTGAAGTGGGGATGACAAAACTTGGTGGTCATTCTCTTTTTTTATCAACAAATGATATTCAACTTGGTCGAGGAGAAACCATTGAGGATACCGCATTAGTTCTCTCTAGATATGTTGATATCATTATGTATCGAGCAAAAAGTAATGCTGCAATGAAAGAGCTTGCACACCATGCTAAAATACCCGTTATTAGTGGGTTGGATGATAAAGAGCATCCCTGTCAGGTGATCACCGATCTTATGACTATTAGAGAACATAAAGAGACATTGAAAGGATTACAATTTGTCTATATCGGGGATGGTAATAACAACATGGCTCATTCGTATTTACTTGGCTGTGGTATTGCTGGTAGTGATATACGCATTGTTTCACCAAAAAAATACTGGCCGGAGCAATACTATGTCGACGAGGCAAAAAAATTTGATATCAATGTGGAAGTAACAGATAAAATAGATAACGCTACTTTAGGCGGTGATGTTGTTGCTACTGATACCTGGATTTCTATGGGTGATGAGGAACAAAAACAACAGCGGCTCAAAGAATTCAAAGGATACACCATTGATGATTCTCTCATGAGAAAAGCAAAACCCGACGCAATCTTTTTGCATTGTCTTCCAGCATATTATGGATATGAAGTAACAAGAGAGGTTGCTCATGGTGCTCAATCGGTTATCTTTGATGAAGCAGAAAACAGAATGTGGGCACAGATCGCAATTATGGTAACATTAACTGTGTAGAATAAAAAAATAGTATCTGTCATATAGTGTTGCATCCTTTTTTCCCTCATTAATAATACTTTAAAAAAAAATTTAGAGAAATAATCTGCCGAATATGTTGTTTTATCAAATAAACTGCTCTTTTGGTACTGTATTTATTTATGTTAATATTTCATGTAAAAGATTTTTTTTATTTGCATAGGCGACTTCCTGCGCTATTCGCCTGCCGGTAGACATATCCGGCTGTATAAAATCAGAATATGGAGATCCAGAAACATAGGGATTAGTTCCTGCGACAATTCGAGCCGATATCTCAAAAACCTTAAATTCTAGATCTTCAGTAACAACCGTTTCTAAACAAAATGATCCAATAATTCCGCCAAATAATTCAACTGATTTTTCAATCACCGCTTCTCCCATGTCAAAGACTTTTGGTAGTAATGACTCTCTTATAACAATAGGGATGTTACCGGTGACAACAAAAGTTGGATGAATACCTATCTCTTCGAGTTCAGCAATGGATCCCAAACGCTGCACTTCATCAATGGTTGTCTCATCTCTTCTGTCCATAGAAAGTAACTGTAAAGACCCTTTTTTTAATTGATATCCTGTTTGTTGTATGGGGGAGTAAAAATAATGAAGATAATACCGTGTTCCCATGACAAATTCTTGAATAAAATAGGGTTTATCATTGTCAACTCGTTTAATAAATTCTTCATATGTTTTAGCGATAAAAAACCCTTTTCCTCCTTTAGCTCCATGATATTTCACAATAACTGGTTTATTAATTGTTTTTGGATCACGAATTTGTTTTGGCATGGTTAATCCTGAGCTTTTTAGCCATTGTTTTTCTTTTATCCTATCTGATTCCCATAAGAGTACTTGTCTATTTCCAAAAGTGGGAAGAGGTAGAGTTAAAAATTTTTCAGCTCCTAGATATTCAACAAATGATCCATGGGGAATGATAATTGCGTTTTTTTCTCGTAATTCCTCTGAACATTTTACTATATCTTTATAGCTGTCAACAATTAAAAACTCATCAGGTTTGGCAAGGGGGAAAGCATCATAAATTTTTGTTCGCTCACCTACTGAAATACCTAATGTTTTGAATCCTTCTTTTTTTGCACCATGAAATATTTGAAGACTTGAATGGGAGCATACCGTTGCCAGGGTTAAATGTTTTTTATCATAATCTGCTAGAATGTCTTTTATGTCAATTGTATCCATGATAGGTAACACCCTATTGTCCATAATACTTGTGGTTATTAAATCTGTTTCGATACGTTTCATTGATCCATTTACAAATAAGTATTGGTGAAATAAAAAAAAATTAGAAAGAGGTTTTTTTAATATCTTCTTTTGGTTTCTCGAATTGACTCAATCATATCTTTTCCAAAATCTGTGATTTTGTACAATTTAACTTCGTTACGTCTCCCACTTTTTATCTGCTCGACAATTTGTAGGGTGATTAAGGATTCTTCGTCACGATATCGAGAATTCATTCCCCTTATTGCACCTATGACATTTGTTGGTGTTGTCTTAACATTATATGCAATTTCTGAAGTGTAACTTCCACTGGGGCTAATATCAAATAAATATTCCGCAATCTTTTTTCTGATGTTACTTCTTCTGAGAGAGCGAATAATCAGAGGTTTTAATATGTCAGGAGAAGTAACAATATCGTCTTCTTTATGCATCCCATCCACAAGTAAAAAAGTAATGTGTATACGTATTTATAAATTAATCGATTATTTTCGATTATTTCATGGTTAAATTATTCTCTTGAAAGGTAATTCGGAAGAATATTTTTACTGTAAAAAAATATAATTTTTTTAATTAATACAAATATTTAAATATCTATGCTAAATTCAATGAACACAAAAAATGATAGATTTATATAATATATATTTGGTACCTTGTGCTAATACATATGATGGGATATTATGTCAATAAAAAAAGAATTGTTAAATGAATTAACAGAGCAGCAACTAATAGATTTTGCAAAAGAAAAAGGAATAGATTTCTCATTAAATAAGATAAGAGAAAAGTATTATGAGAACTGGGATGAAAAAGGCAAAATGGTTGATTTATTATCTGATCAGAAATCGATTTCGGTTACTGAAATTGAAAAATTCATCCTTGGAAAAAAATAAAAACAATATTTATCGATGTGTTGTTACCTTGATCTTTTTACAATAATTACTTATTGGGCATCGACTGCAATAGGGGGATATCGGTAGGCAGATATGTTGGCCGAAGCTAACAAATAAATCATTAAAATCATCCCAGTGTTCTCTAGGAAGAATTTTTTGTAAAGCATATTCTGTTTCTTCTGGTGTTTTTGTCTGTATCCACCCCAGTCGATTGGGGATGCGATGGCAATGAATGTCAATTGGCAAATATCCATGATGTTTATGGCCATAGACCATAACGATATTAGCTGTTTTTCTTCCCACTCCTTTCAGTTTTAAGAGTTCGTTAAAATCAGTTGGTACTTCTCCATTATAGCCATTAATGAGTGTTTGGGAGATTTCTCTGAGTCGTTTTGCTTTAGTTTTATAAAATCCTACCGGATAGATTAATTGTTGTATTTCTTCTTCTGTTAGTTGTAGTATTTTTTCTGGGGTATTGTACTGTTTGAGCAAACGCAGTGATGCTTTCTCAGTGACATCATCTTTTGTTCGTAGGCTTAATAGACATGATATTAATGTATTAAACGGGGTGTCATCAATATCGCGTTTTGCGCGATTAATAACTGGTGTATCATAGGCTTTAAGTCCTTGCCTTAAAAGACTTAATATTTGGTCTATGTGTTGTATTGTTTTCACAGAAAGATGACAAACAACTTTTGTTTATAAAAGTAATCTAAAAAATGAGAAAAAGAAAGGAGGATTATTTCCTCTTTTTTATTAGGATTAGTGCAGCACCAAGTGCGGCAAGTAATGCTAAAAATTCAAAGCCTGGTGTTCCATTTTCATCATTTGGTGGAGGGGTTGTTTGGTCATTGCCGTTTGTTGGTGGAACTGGATCATCTTCATCATCTGGATCGTCAGGATCATCATTGGTATATTCATCATAATAAGGTGAATATTCGTTAGGAGCCCAATCCGCCCACCATTCTGCACTCTGATCACCAAAAACAGTATATTCTATAGCAAATCCCCATACTTCAATATCGCTGGTAAATGTACCTACGACGTTAAAAATTGCAGTGAGAGTATTTCCACTTGCTGTTATGGTAGGATTGTAGTCCATTTCAGTTCCTTGAGCATTCATACCTAATCCAAAACCTTCGCTATCATGCCAACTAAACAAATAATTAGAATCAGTTGTATTAAAATAACAATAATACGTAATTAAATCAGAATCAACAATTTCTCCTACAACTTCAAAATTTATTCGCAGACTCTCTCCACTTACAGCCCATGATATTTCTGTTATATCGATATTTGGTTTGTTTTCAATATTTACATCCCAGCCCCAGGAGGTTTCTGAGTATCTAAAATGTATTACATCTCCCGTAGGATCTGTTATAGATCCAGATTGTGCTGAGACGGTTGTTGCTACAGCTGCTATAAATAGTAGCCCTATAAATACAGTCGTTATTTTTTTCATACTTATTACTCCCTAAATTTTGAGGGAGATAATTCCTATTCTTTAATTAATCTATCGATATATTTTTCTAAAATAATTGATGAATTTTGATGTAGGAATACCGTTATAATATACCAAAATATTTTTATTACTATGTGTTGATATGGTTTTACTTTCCTAGGAGGATGCAATAGATGAGTGAAGTAATTAAATCTTTTGGTAATAATGCTGGAAGGATATATAAAATTCTAGAAAAAGATGGACCTCAGGTTCAAACAAAACTTCAAAAAAAAGCAAATCTAAGAAATGAAGAATTTTATGGAGCACTTGGGTGGCTTGCGAGAGAAAATAAAATCTGTAAACAAAAACGAACCTATGCTATTGGAGAAACAAACTTAACCACAGACATTGGAGTTAACGCAGGAAAAGTTTGGGAAGTTCTTGGGAGAAATAGTGAAATTGACATCAATGCAATCTCTCGATTTACAAATCTTGATAAAATGGATTGCTACTCAGCTCTTGGCTGGCTAGCTCGTGAGGGAAAGATTACCGCACGAATATCTGTTCGAAAACGATAATAATTTTTTTTTAAATTATTTTTATTTTCGCTTCATTTTTTTATATTCTTTTTCAGCGATTTTATCTTGAAAACTACCGCCAGCAAAGGCACCTACGCCATGAGCAACAATTCCTATGCCCCACCCAAGCATTGGTATGATAAACCAGGGAAAAACACTAAGATCTCCGCCTGAGCTGATATACCACAGGACTACAAGCAGTATGTTGACCATGATGTAACAGCTTAAATGAATGAAAAAACCAACTTTTTCCTCAGCACGTTTATGTGCTTTTTTCCATAGATCCTCTTCAGATGGCATACTGTGTTGTAATATTTTTATGGTTAATAAGCTGTTTGTTTGATTACAGCATCATTGGTAGGTATGCTATAATAAAATAGTTATTGCAATTGCTAACAACAACCTGCATACTGTTAGATTTCACCTCATGATTTTTTTCTATTTAATGGGTTGAAAGCCATTAGATTAAATACTGTCTAAAATGAGATGATGATCATCAAAAAGCTCAATATCATTGGGAATTAAATCGTTAATAAAGTGATTAAAAGAGCGCTGGGGAGGAGATTTGAACTCCTGAGGTGCGTGCACCAGTGGTTTTCGAGACCACCGCCGTGGGCCGGGCTTGGCTACCCCAGCAAAAGAATTGTTTGTTGTGAAAAGTTTAATGAAAGTCTTTTTTATAGACCTATCGATTAAATCTACGCGCAGATATATCAAGGAGTTTGTATTATAAAAACTTTTAATTTAGACTCCTGATTGATACATTCCTTCACCTAAATTTGTATAATAGCATTATTTGTTTGCCTTTTATTTGACTATAATTTATTTCTATCTAAGAGCTATTTATTCAGTCTGTTTTTTTTTGTAATATTGTCACTGTCATTTTGTCATTTTGTCATTTTGTCTAAACATATTTAAATACAAGTATTGACAAATATTAGCATGATATAATAAGTTATGAGGTTGATGGATAGATGATGAGGGATATAGTTAAAAAGATGCTATTTTCTATCTTATTAATCCTTTTAGTACTTGCCGTAGTTCCAGCTGCATGATAAATGTGATACCTGTCAACAAACGCAATAAGGATTAATACAGTTAGTTTATTGTAAGTTAGCATATTTTATGCTATAAATCTCTCTCTATGTTTTTGATTACTTTAATAGTAATATTTAGGTTAGGTCATTGCAGTTTTTTAGTAAAAAAAAATCAAGGGTTAGATTAAACTAATACTTTTTTTATATGGGTATCGATTCAATTGAAAATTACTATAAAGATATTGCCAAAAAATCTTACCCAGAGTGTTGAAATAAAATCCGGAGCAACAATTTATGATATAATCAAAAAACTTGATCTCTACCCGGATAATATTATTATATTAAAAAATAATACACCCGTTCCAGTTGATGATACACTCGATAATGGACAAGAATTAACTATTATACAAGTTGCTTCTGGTGGATAATCTATTGATATGCTCCCGTAGTGTAGCGGCCAATCATGAAGCCCTCTCGAGGCTTCGACTCGGGTTCAAATCCCGACGGGAGCACCTCTTATTTTTTCTCTCGCTGAAGCGTTAAGGCGTTATAATGAGTATTTTAAAAGATACGTAAGGGCACAATAATAAACAAAAATTATCCTAATTATTAGAAATTGTGCCCGTATAAATGTGAAACTGTGATTTGTATGGGCACTTGAATTAACAAAAATAGATAACTTTATATGTTCTTGTGCCCATACATAAATGTATGGCGTATCTGGAAAAAATCAAACGAAAAGACAAAACGTATTATTACGTCACAAAGAATTTTAGGCTGAGTAGTAAAAAATGGAAGAAGATCAGAAAATATGTCGGGAGTAAACCACCATCGAAAAATCAGACGACAAAAGCAATCGCCGAGATCGAAGCAGATGCAATAAAAAAAGGGATTGCAAAACCTGCTTCTCAATATAAATATTTGAAGGACAAAGAAGCAGAAAAGCTACAAGATATAAAAGAAATATATCACAAATGGTATGGTAAATTAAATGCAGATGAGATAAAAAAATACGAAGAAGATTTCATCGTCCGATTCACCTATAATACAAACGCTATCGAAGGTAATCGCTTAAGCCTTCGAGAAACAAGCATGATCCTCACGGAGAACATCATCCCTGCTGGTGCAAATCCTAACGATTACAATGAAACAATAAACTCCAAAGAATGCTATGAATTCATAAAAAATTATACAGGGGAATTCAACCAAAAGTTCCTACTTAAAATACATGGATTGCTCACAAAGAACACGAACTGTAAACTTGTTGGTACATATAGAGATCATGATGTCAGAATTTCTGGTTCTGATTGGATTCCCAAATCTTATAAAAAAATAAAAGAAGAGATGAGAAAAATATTCCAATGGTATTATGTCGAGAGGAAAAAGTTACACCCCGTTGAGTTAGGCGCGATCCTACATAATAAATTAGTACGACTTCATCCCTTTTCTGATGGAAACGGAAGAACATCAAGAGTTGTTATGAATTTTATATTGATGAAAAACAAATTCCCCATGTTCTACGTGGAACTGAGGGATAAAATCCATTACTACGAAGCAATTGAGGAAGGCGATAAGGGAAATGATGAAGTAATAGTTCATTATATAGCATCGGTGCTGATGCAACAGTATACATTCAAATCATCAAAATGAAAGTTATAAGTAAAGCTAACAAAGGAGGGAGATTTAACCCGTGAGGTCTAAATCCCGACGGGAGCACTCTATTAACATTTACTATTGTACATTATAGCAATAATGTCTCTGCTGCTTACTAAGATGTAGAAAAATTTTTTGCATATGTTTTAATTTGTTTTACAATCAGAACCAATCCATTCGCTCGGGAGGGGGAAAGATTTGAACTTAAACCAATTTTATCGATGAAATATAAATCAGTAGAAAGAATATCTTGAGGTTTTTGATTATTCAATGTTTTAAGAATTAAATAAATCATTCCTTTAACAAATAATGAATCACTCTCTGCACAATATTTTACTTTTCCATTGTTCATTTCAGCTTTAATCCAAACCTGTGATTGACATCCGCCTATAGAATAATCATCTGTTTTAAGTTTTTCATCAAACGACTCAAGTTTTTTTCCTAGCGTAATTAAATATTCATATTTATCAAACCAATCATCTAATTGTGAGAACTCTTTGATTATTTCATCTTGAATTTTATTAATGTCTTCATTCATAGGTATTGATGCATCTCCTGAACTTTTCTAATGCCTTTAATCAATGTATCAATATCTTTTTTGGAATTATATATTGCAAAACTAGCTCGTATACAGCCATCTATTTTATAATGATTAAGTAGCAGTTCGGCGCAATGTTTCCCGCTACGAAGAGCAATACCTAATTTATCAAGAATAAGTACTGCATCATAATGATGAACAGTATCAATATTAAAGGAAACTACGCCTATTCTCTTTTCAGGATTTCCATATACTGTTACTCCATCAAGTTTACTAAGTTTATCATATGCATATGTTGTTAGATCAAGTTCATGATTCTGAATTGATTGAATTCCAATGGTATTGACATACTCTATTGCTTTTCCAAGACTAATTACTGCCGATATATTTGCAGTTCCCGCCTCAAATTTAGCTGGAATTTCAGCAAACGTAGTATTATCTAAACAAACTTGAGAAATCATCCCTCCTCCATACTTGTAGGGCGGTAGTGCATTAAGCCATTTTTCTTTTGCATATAACACACCCACGCCGGTTTCTGCATAGAGTTTATGCCCTGAAAACACATAAAAATCACAATCCAAATCTTTAACATCAACTTTTAAACGTTGAATAGCCTGAGCACCATCCACAACTACAGGTATATCATGATCGTGGGCAATGGTAATTATCTCTTTTATATTATTTATTGTCCCTAATACATTGGAAACATGGGTTACTGAAATTATTTTTGTTTTAGTGGTTAAAATTTTTTTTAATTCAGAAATTTTTAAATCACCATTTTCATCTGTAGGAATTACTCTTAGTTTCGCTTTTTTATGTTTACAAAGCATCTGCCAGGGAACAATATTTGAATGATGCTCCATTTCTGTAATGATTATTTCATCATCTGTATTGATAAATACTTCACCAAATGAATGGGCAATAAGATTAATAGATTCAGTTGTTCCTGAGGTAAATACTATTTCTTGGCTTTTCTCTGCATTAATAAACTCTTGTACTTTCTTTCGAACTGATTCATATTTCTCACTTGCTTGATTGCTTAAACTATGAACTCCCCTATGAATATTTGAATTTTGGGAAGAATAAAATTCTACGACATTATCAATCACGACTTGTGGTTTATGAGTAGTTGCAGAGTTATCAAGATACACCAATTCTTTTCCATTTATTTTTTGTTGAAGAATCGGAAAATCTGAACGGATTTTTTCTATATCTAGCATTAAACTCTCCTTATTTTTTAATGAATTCAACTAAAGAAAACCATTTATTTTCATCTGTGTACCTGTTTTGTATGTCTACTTGTGCTGTTTGTGCAAAATCTCTAATATCTTTATTGGTAAATTTATAAGAATTTTCAGTATGAATTGTCTCACCTTTATGAATAATAATATCACTTGAATATCCCGGGCAATTAATTTTTACATTTTCAACTGCTTTAAGATGCATCTCAATTCTTGATTTTTCTTTGTTAAAAAAGGCAACATGTTCAAAGTTATCTTCATCAAAATCTGTCCCAATAAGATTATTAATTACATTTAAAATATTTTTATTAAATTGTCGGGTGATGTTTAATGTATCATTATATGCCTTCTCTAAAATCTCTTTATCTTTTACCATGTCAAATCCGATGAGAAGAATATCTCCACTATTCATTATTCTACTAAGGGCAACTAAAAACTCTTTAGCTTTTTCTTTTTTCAAATTTCCAATAGTGCTACCTAGAAAACATATTATTTTTTTTGACTTTTTTGGAATTAAATGCAGTTGAGTTAAAAAATCAGCAGCTATTGCATATATCCTAATTCCTGGATATTTTTCTAATAGAGTATTGGAAGATTGCTTTATAGCAGAAATACTAACATCAAAAGGTATATATCGAATTGTTTTCCTAAATTCTTCAGATACTTTATCAAATAACAATGAAATCTTAACGCAATTACCGCTTCCTAATTCAACGATATCAATATGCTGTAATGTTGATTGTAAGTTTTTAGCTGCTTTTTTTATTAAAGGAAGCTCTGTTCGCGTCAGATAATATTCATCAAGATCTGTTATTTGTTCAAAAAGCTTAGAGCCTGTGTCATCATAAAAGAAAGCAGAGGAAATCATTTTAGGTTGACTCGTAAGACCTTGTATTATTGTTTCCTCAATTTTTTTATCACCATCATCTGGTAAATAATTGTTGATTCTTACCAATGAATTATAAATATTATCCCTCCATATGTATCGGCTTTTCAGTTTTGTTTGGATTGCCTGTTTCGTAGGGGTTGTCTTGAGCACTCCATTCAAACCATCCGCCATCAAATACTGATATATCATCCCATCCCATTAACCAGGCATTCATAAATGCCTCACTTCCACGCCAACCAGTTCCGCAATAAAAAGAATTATGTTTATCAGCTGTTATGCCGACTTGTTTCCAAAGTTTTTCTATTTCATGATATTCTCTTGTAG
>JAWOGM010000046.1:0-19253 GCA_046496795.1 Thermoplasmatota archaeon | reverse complement strand
ATCTTCAGCGATACAAGGTGACGAGTCAACCCATCCCATGTTTACAAGTTTTTTTCTCCATCGTTCAGTACCATCTGGGTTTATAGCAATAATATCTCCTCCATTAACACTGCTTGAGCCAATGTTTGTACCAACATAAATCGTACCATCAGCAGAAATCGCAGGTGAAGATTTTCCGATATGTCTTTCTGAAGGAAAGTCATAGGTCCATTTCTTAGTTCCATTATTGGGATAAATAGCAAAGAGTTTACTTGAAGAGCAAACATATATAGTTCCATCAATTGCAATAGATGGATTTGTATCAGTCCCTTTCCATATATTGCATTTCCATTTCATAGAGCCATTGGTTGGATAAAGAGCATATAAATAATCATCAAAAGAACCTATGTATATGGTACCATCATTGGCAATTGAAGGAGGGGCTTTTATGATGTCTCCTGTTTTGAACTTCCACTTGAGCGTTCCGTTAGGATTTATTGCATAGAAATAATCAAACCAAGTACCAATATAAATTGTACCGTCATCTCCTATTGCTGGGTCGCTCCATATATTGCCACCGCCAGTAGGATAATTCCATTTCTTTGTACCATTCGGGTTTACAGCCCAAAGTCTACCACCCGTGTCCCCAACATAGATAGTTCCATCTTCAGCAAGAGCAGGAGATGAACCAATAGTGTCACCTAGATTCAACTTCCATTTCCTGATGCCGTTGCTTGAATTAAATGCATATAAATAATGATCCCAAGAACCAACATAAAGAGTGCCGTCTTCACCAAGAGCAGGAGCTGAGGTAATCCACATGTCTGTTTTATAGTTCCATTTCTCTGTACCATTTGGATAAAGGGCATATATATATCTGTCTTTATCTCCATAGTAAATCATGCCATCATCACCTACAATGGGACTACCATCTACGCCACCAAAACCAGGTACAATTCCACGTCTTCGCCATTTCTCAAGACCAGTGATATGTGCAGTACTATACGGACTTCTGCCTGTATGATGGGTGTCATGGCACTTCATAGGCCATGAGGAATTCATAGAACCTGATGATACATTTGTTTGTGGTGGTTCTTCGGGTATTATTATTTCTTCTAAATCAGCAATTGCTGAGCTATCCCTTTGGAAACATTCTTTATAATGCTCGAATTTAGAAGAATCATATTCATCATAATAATAAAATGCAATATCTTTTAAAAACTCTTCCCTCTCCAAAGTTTTATCATTAAATTTGATACTCATTGTACCAACTGATGATAGAATGAACAACAAAATAATTCCTATTGATAACCATTTTTTAAACAATCTATTGCTCTCCCAAATTAACTTATCACCCTTATATATTAGCAGACAGTATATAAATTTTTATCACAATCAATGCTTTCATTAACCCCCGAATAATTATTATTAGTGAATTACACTTTTACTAGCGTAGAGGTAAAGACCAAGTATGGAAAAACAAAATAGAAAATGTAAGCCAAAACCATGTCGAACAGTTGGAACCACACAGAGGTGTGGAGGATATGGTGAATCTGGCTTATGATCTGAAGAAAAACTTTGAATGTAATCCAATAAAAGTAAACCCTCAAACCTATGAATCAACCCCTGAACTGTTCAACGCAGTAAGCAATCATGCAAAACGATGGCAGCGACTTGAAGAATCAACCATTGATCACAGAATGAGATATGCAAGGAGAATGGCAAAACACCCAGTGTTTCCGATTAACTTCTCCAATCTTGAGTATAGCCAGTTTATTGCTTATATGCAATATCGTGAAGATTACGAGCACGCTGGACATTTCGCGTTAAAACATGACCTGCAGACATTCCAAACATTTCTCCATGCTTATGGTATAGATCCAAGGAAATGGTACTATAGATTGCCATCAAAACCAAGTCATAAAGAGAGAATATTGCCCTTGCCTGATGTTGTTCATGCTATAATCACCCATAAATATTCAGAGGATCCTTATGAAAATGCTCTCTTTCAATATCTTCATGCCCATAACTTTTGGATAGGATGGAGAGTTCCAAGTGAACCGTGTCTTATGACCGTTGACGATATCGATTTCGACACAGATTCTCTTATCATAACTGAACAGAAAAAACACTATAGTACTCGGCAGATTTTTCCTGAGTTAGCTATTATGACCGGTAGAACACGGAAGAGTTTCAAAAATTGGCTACGATGGAGATCAAAGGTTGAGACAAGCAAATCTGGAAATGCTCTTTATCTACAACAGAGTAGTAAACCTTTCACAGTAAGACACCTTGGGCACAGACTTAGTGAAACAGGGAAACTAGTATTTCCTAATTTTCGACCATATGATGCCAGGCATTGGTGTGCTGTCGCCCGATTGATTCAGACAAAGGTCCAAAGCGGCCATTATGATTGTTACACGGTGAAGAATTGGTTGGGTCATGAGAAGATAGCAACAACTGAGGGTTATATTCGACATGCTGAAAACTACTATAAAAGAGCGCCCTTTGATTGGATCAGCCACACCCTCAAATTCAACAGAAATAATAATGTTGAAGAGGATAGTGTGGAAAAATCGAAACTATGGCTAAAAACCTACGTT
This sequence comes from Thermoplasmatota archaeon, assembly GCA_046496795.1. GTDB lineage: Archaea > Thermoplasmatota > E2 > DHVEG-1 > DHVEG-1 > JAUWYM01. Next base: position 16,671 of record JAWOGM010000046.1, on the reverse strand, counting down.
TCGACTGGAAACTCTCCGAGAGAGGAGAATGGGCTCGGATAGATTTGAACTCTCGACCTCCCGGTTATCAGCCGGGTGCTCCAACCAACCTAAGCTACGGGCCCGTTTTGAGGGGATATGTCACTTTACTTATTTAAAATTTAGTTGTATATTTAATCGACAATCTTAAAACAGGTAGAATGAATTCCGTGATGCTATGGATATTAAGCAAACGATCAAAGAATTATCCCAAAATGAGAAAAAAGTACTTTTAGTTTTGAATAAACTCGATGGAAAAGCTTCTCCAAAAGATATTTTTGATAATGGTGATTTTGACCAGGAAGTGGAAGTTGCTCATGCTGCTTCATGGCTTCAGTCAAAAAAATTGGTGATAATAACTGATCATATTAATTCTGTATATTCATTAGGAAAAGAAGGGAAACGTTTTATAGAGCAAGGTTTGCCTGAAAAAAAGGCTTTGAAGGTTTTATCTGAGCGAGATGGCGTACTTAGCCTTAAGGAGTTGGGAGGCTTTATTGATACTGATGATCTTTCTATTGCTATTGGATGGCTTAAAAAAAATGATTGGGTGACTATTTGTAAAGATAAAGAGACTGTTATTAAAATTACGGAGAAAGGCAAGGCTGCATGCTCATCTCAAAGTGATGATGAAAAAATGTTGGTATATTTAAGGGATAATGAGGGAGTTGAGATACCAAGAGAAAAAATATCATCGTTATTGTCAAGGAAAAATGTGGTCAAGGAAAAAGAGGTGATTTCAAGTACGATAACTCTTACTGATGAGGGAAGAGAGGTGCTTAAGCATGGTTTTGATCTTATTGAAGAGATATCTCAGATCACTTCAGCGGTTATTAAAAATGCTGACTGGAAAAAGAAAATGATTAGGCCCTATGATATTTATGCGTTTGCTCCTGCGTTGTATGGCGGAAAGCCACATCCGTTGGTTGGTTTGATTGAAACTATTAGACAGATTTTTATTCAGATGGGGTTTGAGGAGATTCAAGGTGATTTTGTTGAATCTTGTTTTTGGAATATGGATGTATTATTTATTCCTCAGGATCATCCTGCGCGGGAGATGCAGGATACTCTTTATTGTAAGACTCCTAAATCTATACCGATTGCTGATGAGGCATTATGTAAAAAAATTGCTGATGTCCATGAACATGGTGGTGATACGGCATCTTCAGGGTGGGGATATAAGTTTTCTCAGTCTGAGGCAGAACGGGTGTTACTTCGGACTCATTCGACTGTGAATACTATTCGGTATTTGTATCATAATCCTGATAATCCATGTAAGGTTTTTTCGATTGGTCGTGTGTTTCGCAAGGAGAATATTGATGCGACTCATCTTCCTGAGTTTTATCAGATTGAAGGTATTGTTCATGAAAAGGGCACAAATTTTAGACAGCTTATCGGGGTGTTAAAAGAATTTTATAAACGTATGGGCTTTGAGACTATTCGGTTTCGTCCTGGGTATTTTCCGTATACTGAGCCGAGTATGGAGGTTGAGGTGTTTTGGAATGGTGAGTGGATGGAGCTTGGTGGTTCTGGTATTTTTCGGCCTGAGGTGACTGAGCCAGTTGGTGTTAAACATCCTGTTCTTGCTTGGGGTCTTGGTCTTGAACGTCTTGCTATGTTAAAGTTTGGTGTTACTGATATTCGCAGTTTATATATTAGTGATCTTTCTTGGTTACAGAAAAAACCGTTGCTTTAAGTTTTTGTATGACTGATTTTTTTAATTTAATTTTTAATTTAATTATTTAATTTATTTAAAATTATTATACAAACATAATATTTATTAGAGAGTACTTATTATGTGTAGATAAGAATGGTATCAACTGTAAACAAACATTTATATAATATCACGCCAGATATTATCTATTGAGGTTGTGAACCTATGCGTATAAATAGAGCACTAAGAACAATCCTTCTATCTATTGTAATAGTCTTAGGCTCATTTACTTTTTTATCTGCTCCTATAGTGGGTGCAAGTGAATCTGGACAAAGAACCGAGTTGTATTTTACAGAATATAAAACGATTATATCAAGTATACTTTTTGCAGAAGAGGACTTTGAAGAATTTGACGAATTCGAAGATGATGATTATTATGATTTTTTTGATGATGGATTATTTGGTGAGATAACACCTCAGATGACTATGTTTCGTCCGGTAGAAGAAGAAGTCTTTGTTTGGCCACCTTCTTTATTTACATCTGATATAAAACTTGGTGATATCCCAAGATTTTTTTTAAGATCGGTATCTAATTTAAGTGAAAGTGATATTCAAAATATTACAGATGTTATCAATCCTCATTTTCTGGAATTTTTTATTATGTGGGCGATCTATAACAATCCAGATATCATTAAAAATTTTACACAAGATGATCCATTCCTAGAGTCTATAATCAAAAGGATTGATTTTGAATTAGTTAATCCATTTCGGATAAATCAAGATTTTAAATATACTGGAAAAGAAGCCGTTGAACTGAAAGGAAGTATTATTTTTGATTTGTATCTTGAATCATATGAAAAAATAAGTCAATTAGGATTTCTTCGTAAAGATTATATTAATGTTGCTTTGTCCAAAACTGAATCAATATTGGGTTTTCCCGTTATCTCAAATGAATTAAAAAATGTAACAGTTGCAATTCAACCATCAGGATTTTTAAAAAGAAATAGTATAATTAAGCAGCAAATTGAAATGGAGTTATCAAATGAATCATTTCTTGTTAATCCTGGTGATACATTACGTTTTTCAGTAGAGCTGATTCCACATAATAGAACATTCACTTTTTTAAATTTTTTACATAACCAAGGATATGGTGGAGGAAATTGGTTAGAAAGACGTGCAGAAAAATTAAAAAATAGATTTCTTCCAATTCGACGAAACATTGGAGAAAATATATCCCAATTTCTTGATTTTATTCGAGGAACTCTTAATGAGACAATAGGGGGAGATATTGAAGATGTCATTACACTTGCAGAGCTTTCAGATATCATAGATGGCTTTATGGGCTCCTCATTTCTTTTTGCTTCTTCGTCGTATCCTTCAAGGGTCATTCTTCCTGTTGATTTAACTTTTGATGATAATATAAAAACGTTTTATCTTCATGAAGGAAACGTGATGGATGAGAGAGCACCAACAACAAACAATGAAAAGACGAGTAGTATCACCACCGAGCCTGTCCAATGGAACACCTCAGCAATACCTCGAAATAAAATAGTCAAAGATGCTACAGCTGCATTATATATTAATGCTCGAAATTTTCGGATTCGACCTGGATTGATTCCAATTGTTACTGTATCATTAGTAAGTGGGGGAATAATTCTTGCAAATGAATCAATTGAAATTACCGACCGGTTGTTGATTTCTAAACCAACTGAGCCGTTGATGATTTCCTTTAATGATATTAATAAAGAAATATTCTATGGAGATAATATTGCCCTCAGAATATCCTCTAGTGAATTAAAAATTTTGCAACAAATTAATTTGCTCTACGATTCCTTTGATTATCCTTCATCAATAACCATAATATTAAATGAAACAGATAATATACAACTACAATACAGTGCAAATCCAGAAGATGAATATATCATTCCTGGTGGAGAGATTACCTATAACCTTACTATTAACAGCCTCTATGACGATGAGATCTATCTAAATATCACAGATTCTAAACGAGGAGAATGGAGTTATTCAATCATTGAAGATCTACCCCTTATCATATCTGCCGGAGAAACAAAACAACTAACGGTTGTTGCCAAGTCACTTGAGAATACAAAAAATGCCTATGGTGACACACTGGATTTGATATTTGAAGTCAGTGGAAGAACAGGATATGATAAAAAAATAGCTACTGTTGTCGTAGATCCTGCCGCTATAGAATATGATATCGGCATCATTGGTCAAGAGAGAAGCAAAGAAATAAAGAAAGGACTAAGTGGGACTTTTTATTTTATCATTGAAAACAGGAATACCGCAGCGGTTGATGATGAGGATAGATATACTCTACAAGCTCAATCAAAAAACAACTGGGAGATACGATTTACCGACTCAACACGAACGCTAGAAACAGGGGAGAGAACGTCTCCTACAAGTATTTTTGTCAGAGTATATGTCCCCAGAAACACTACTCTCACATCTGACATTATCACCTTTACGGCAACATCAAATGCAAATCCTTCAATTTCAAGATCAATGAATGTAACCGTCATTGTAAAAGAATTAAGCATTTTTGAAAATATCTATGATTATTTTAATTCGATAGCTAAGAGATTAGGTATAGATGACATGGTAGGTTCTAATGCTGCCTATGTACTCATGGGTGGAATGGCATTACTTATACTACTTGCAATAGTCATTTTAATTATTTTGTTACGAAAAAAATATGTAGATATTATTTGTACAAATAGAATTATAGAAATTGATCCTAGTAGAGAAGCAATATTTACCATACTGTTGTATAATCCTACAAGAAAAACCAGAATGTATAAACTATCATCAGAGATTAAATCTGATCCTTTAAAATGGAATGTAGAACCAACTGTTGAAACAATCTCTATTGCAGGAAGATCCAAGCAAGAAATAAATGTAGTTGTTAGACCAGATGAATCAGTTAATTCTGATGATTGGGCTGAAATAGTTCATCATGTTGCAGTAGTTGGAAAACAAAAAACTCAAGAATTAACAACAATGGTTATGATAAAAAAAGGTGAGACTCTTTTAAGAATTAAAAATGTGTTTACCTGGCCTAAAGTTTTTCAGAAAGGCGATCGAATGATTACTTCTTTTGTGGTAGAAAATAAGGGAACAATATCATCACGAAACGCCGAAATCGTTTTATTTATAAATGGAAAGCAAAAAAATAAAGTACAGGTAACTATTCCCCCTGGGGGATATGCTGATGTTAAAATCCCTTGGATTGCTCTGAAAGGTAAAAACGAACTGGAGATAAAAATCAACGAATAGTAAACTATAAATTACATCGCACATTAGGTGTCTAAAGGTTGTGGTTTTTGTGGTTAAAAACAATACAACAAAAAAAGTAGAATTGGAACAATTACGTAATTCTGAAAAAAAATATCAAAGTTTAATAGAGAAACGAAACGAACTCAATGATCTAGCAAAACTTGTTCGTGAAGAACGAGATATGCTTAATGAGAAACGAAAGGAACTCAAAGAAGTCTCAGATAAGAACAAAAAGATGCGTGATGAGCTTGTTGATAAAATGAAACAGCATAAAGAACAGCGAACAAAGCTTCAGCAACAAGCCAAAGAACTAATAAAAGTCAAACAGAAGAAAAAAGGCGATATGCAGAAAAACCTTCCCATTCGAGTTGAGGAACTAAAAGCAGACATTCAAATCCTTGAATATAAACAAGAAACAACTCCTTTAAACACCAGAAAGGAAAATGAATTAATTGATCTTATTAAAACAAAGAAAAAAGAATATGATCAATCCATTAAACTTCTTGAGAAACAGCAAATGATTCAGACAGATATTTCTGATACTGATCAGACAATTACTGATTTATTTAAAAAAGCTGATGAAGAACATGAAAAAGTGCAGAAATATTATCTGGAAAGTCAGAAAAAGCATGAAGAATATATGAAACATGTCAATGAGATTGCAGGATCTATTAGTGAATCAAATAAAAAACATAAGAAATATATTGAGCTTCGTGAGGAAGCACAGTCCCATCATGAGAAAGCACAGGAAATGTTATCAAAGATTATGTCAGTAAAAAATGAGCGTCGGCAGCGATGGAAAGAAGCAAAAGATATCTTGAAGAATCAAAATCTCAAAGCTAAAAGTGTTTTATTAAATAAAGATAAACTTGATGAAATTGCAGATGTCTCGGTTGATGATTTGAAAAAGGGTAAAAAAATTTCGTTATAGAATTACACTCTCATCGGCATTAAACGAATTTTTAATCGGCAATTTTAAATATTAAATTTTGTTTTGCCACCAATGTGACCGTTATGGAAAACATTGGTATTATTAGTTATGGAGCATCGATTCCTAAAGCACGAATTACTACTGAAGAAATTGCATCTGTGTGGGGAAAAGATGGTAAAGTGATTAGTAGAGGGCTTAACATTGTTGAAAAAACTGTTCCAGATTTGGATCAAGACACTGCAACAATTAGTGTTGAAGCAGCACGTTATGCATTGAAACGATACCGCTTAAATCCTGCAGAGATTGGAGCGGTTTTTGTTGGTAGTGAATCGCATCCCTATGCAGTCAAACCAACCGGGACTATCGTTGGAGAAGCAATTGGTGCAACGCCTGATCTTATGGTCGCAGATTATGAATTTGCATGTAAAGCGGGGACTGCAGCTATTCAAACCTGTTATGGTTTTGTTAAAGCAGACATGATTAAATATGGATTAGCAATAGGAGCAGATACTTCTCAGGCAGCACCGGGAGATGCCCTTGAATATTCTGCATCTGCAGGAGGAGCAGGGTTTATCATTGGAAAAGAAAACGTTATTGCAACCATTAATCATACCCTCTCTTTTACCACGGATACTCCCGATTTTTGGAGAAGAGCAGAACGTAAATATCCTTCACATGGGGGACGTTTTACAGGAGCTCCTGCATATTTTAAACATATCACAAATTGTGCAACAAAACTAATGGAGAAAATGCATACAAAACCTGAGGATTATCATTATGCTATTTTTCATCAACCAAACGGCAAATTCCCCATTAACGTTGCAAAACAGTTGGGATTTTCTTTTGATCAGGTAAAACAAGGATTACTAACCCCTGTTATTGGAAATACTTATTCAGGAGCTACGATGCTTGGGCTTGCGTCTGTTCTTGATGTAGCAAAACCAGATGATCGTATCTTTATGGTTAGTTATGGATCAGGTGCTGGAAGTGATGGTTTTGATATTACTATTACTGATAAAATTAATGATCTACAAAAACATAATGCACCATTAGTTGTAGATATGATTAATGATAAAAGATACATTAATTATGGTATTTATGCAAAATATACTGATTTGTTATATTGGGAGTGAGAAAGATGAGAGAAGTCGCTGTTATTGGTATCGGGTTAACAAAATTTGGAGAGTTATGGCATAAATCATTTCGTCAGCTTATTGCTGAAGCAGGAGCCAAGTCCATTCTTGATGCAGGTATTGAAGGAAAAGAAATTGATGGAATGTATATTGGATCGATGAGCTCGGGCAGATTTGTTGGGCAGGAACATGTTGGAGCCCTTGTTGCTGACGCAGCAGGTTTTTCACATCTGCATATACCATCAACCAGAGTTGAGGGCGCATGTGCCTCCGGTGGTCTTGCCGTTCGTCAGGGATATCTCTCTATTGCATCTGGTATAAATGATATTGTTGTCGTTGGTGGTATGGAAAAAATGAATGATGTTGGTGGTAATGATGCAACCGCTACCCTTGCCACAGCTGCTGATCAAGAATGGGAAGCATTTTTTGGTGCGACATTCCCCGGACTATATGCAATGATTGCGACACGTCATATGCATGAATATAAAACAACCAAAGAACAACTTGCTCAGGTTGCAGTGAAAAACCATGCAAATGGTGTTAAAAATCCTTATGCGCAATATCAAAGAGAGATTTCAATTGAGGCCGCGATGAATGCTACAACCGTTGCTTATCCCTTGGGGCTGTTGGATTGTTCTCCGGTTACTGATGGTGCTGCATCAATTATTTTATGTGCTGCTGATAAAGCAAAAAACTATACTGATAAAATTATAAAAATAATTGGTTCTGGACAAGGTTCAGATTCGTTAGCGCTTCACGGGCGAAGAGATATTTGCACCCTTGATGCAACCGTTCATGCAGGAAAAATGGCGTATAAACAAGCAAACATTACACCAAAAGATATTGATCTTGCAGAAGTCCATGATTGTTTCACCATTGCCGAAATTTGTGCTATTGAAGATCTTGGATTTGTTGAAAAAGGAAAAGGCGGAAAAGCAATTGATGAAAATATTACTACATTACATGGATCATTACCAGTGAATACTAGTGGTGGATTAAAATCAAAAGGACATCCTGTTGGTGCAACTGGTGTCGCTCAGATTGTTGAAATAACCCAGCAATTGAGAGGTGAAGCAGAACAACGACAAGTTAAGGATGCAAGAATTGGTCTTACCCATAATGTGGGTGGTTCAGGTGCCACTTGTGTTATCCATATTTTGGAGGGGATGTAGCATGGGTGTTGCACGGTTTTGGAGAGAGATACCACAACGGTATAATCTTATTGGAAATGAATGCGGTGAATGTGGACGAGTTTTTTTCCCTGTGCGTGAATCTTGTCCGATATGTCGTAGGAAAAGTATTGGCAAAATTAACCCAAAAAAACTTTCAGGCAAAGGAGAAGTTCTTACCTATTCCATTATTCATGTTGGTCCAGAAGAATTTGAAGATCAAGTTCCTTATCCTATCGCTATTATTCAACTTGATGAAGGACCTAAAATTACTGCACAAATTGTTGACTGCGACCTTGACCAAATAAAAATTGGTATGAGAGTAGAATCGGTATTTCGAAAAATCCAGGAAGATGGATACACAGGTGCCATCTATTATGGATATAAATTTAAAAAATCAAAAGAGTAAAAACGGTAATATACTCTTCTCTTCTTTTTTCTATAATTATTAGTAGTAGTTAGTGATCTTGATTTTATTAATAGGTAGAATATATCTATAGAAACTATTGGTTGGTAAATGAAATTATTTATTTTGACTATTTTTTAAATACAATAATAGAGAGTGAAAATCCTGTTTGATTAAATAAAAAAAAAAGAAAAAAGATTGTAGATGCTTAGGCATCTACGGGTACTGGGCTTGTCCAGGTTGGGCTATAGATCACTAGATTTGGATCACCATAGATTACTTGTACCGTTGTAATTGGGTAAAGTGATGATCTCCCATACATCGATGTTGGATCACCTGTGGTGAAATCTCGATAATGCAGCCATATTGTTCTTGCAAATGATGGTCCGACTGCGTCTCCATGGATTAAAGCATCTGCTAAGGTGACATCATCTTGTAGATCTGCTTGTGGGCAGAGTCCAGATCCTGCGTTTCCATACCAAAGAACTGCTCCATGATCAAGATAAACCATTGGTCCATCAGCATCACCAGTGGTACAGGACATATAGAAAATCGCGTTGCTTCGTAGATTCTCAAAGAGTCCATCGACATAGTCGTAGTGGATGATATCATACAGCATTGGTGGTTTTGCATTATACCAGGTCATACCATTACTTCGCGGCATTTTCCAGCTGTCATAGACATAGCCTCTCCATGAATCCCACCATACCTGATCTGGGTAGTTACAGTATGGTGTTTGGAGATACTGTGCAGATACCCCAGAGCCTCCTGTTCCATGACCCGTATAATAGTATGCACTGGCGCCAAGATTCATACGTTCAAGATGTGCTTCCCAGAGTGAATGTCCAATAAAATCCCTACCATGTGAGCTAAAGGAATATTTCAATTCCCGAGTGGAGTATACCGCTGTTGACTTTCCATCATTTGTTGTCCATGAGTTACCGTCCGGGAAATTAATAAGTGATGAAGTAGTAACATCTCGATTTGGGTTTGCAAAGATAAGCGCGGGATATAATATATTTCGGGATACCATCGCTGAGGTATAAGCTGGTGTAAATCCAACGAGGTGCCCTGCATAGGAATTATTTCCCATCATAACTGAGTGTGCCGGTAGATAGATATCTTTTCTGGGCGCGACAAAGGCATACCCCTCAGGTCCTTCTAGATCAAGCCCGAGGCCTGCTGTGAATTCGTATATTCCATCGTGTAACTCTTCATTCCAGTATCGTTTTGCATCAAGTCCAAAGGGTGGAAGGTCGCCTTCTCCTTTTTGGAAATACTGTAGCATTTGTAATAAAATTAATAGTTTGTTTTGTTCAACTGGTTCTGATGCAACGGGTAATGATCCCGTGGAACGAGAGCCATGGTAGTAATCACCGCCCCATAAACGCCATGTTTCAATTCGATCAGCCATTGCAGCTGGATTAACTAAAGTGCGTAATAGTCCATCTATTACTGCATCACCTATTCGAAGAACTGGCGATGCATGATACGCGGCTAGCATTGCAGCAGGAGCATAATATCCATTTTGTGTTGCAGGGTTTGTTGAATCTCCTCGTGAATGTTTTATTGAAGTTATAGTTATGTAGTTTTCAGAGTGATCATATGCTTTTATGAAGTCTACGATTTCCTGCATGGTTGTTAACTCTGTTTGTATTGTTGGTAGGTCAGAGGTAACTGCTTTTCCAATTTCGCCTCGGTGGACAAAGATTACTTTGTTTACTCCAAGATCGTTTATTGCTGCGGTGGTCTGAGCAGGAATACTATCTTTGGTGACATAAAGAAGTGGTGCATTTTCTTGGGATGCTATAACTGCGGCGTTTGCTGCAGATATTGCTGCATCTGCTCGGTCAGGGTTTGTTCTGGTAACTTCTCCTGTTATTTTGTATCGTACATCTGGTCCCTCTGCTTGTCTTGGGACGACGATAGCAGTCCATATTCCTTTCTCAGGGTGTAATACTTCTGCTGAAAATTCTGTACTAAGACCTGGATCCCATCGTCTCCATGGCTCAAAGCCACCAGCCTCGGGATCAAAGTTTACAGCATTCCACTGGTGCTGTGGGTTTACCGGTCCAACCCATTGAGGGATATCAGGTGCTTTTATATGACCTTCAGGATCTACTAAAAATACCAGAAGATCGGAGGGTGTGTCTGTCTCAATTTTTACATTAATAACTGAATCTGAATCTGGTACTCTTATGCGATATCGGTGGCCAGCATGTTTCGTAATTTCGAAATTCCAATTCCCAGTTATTTTATCTGTTCCTGCCGTCCATACACCTGAACGAACTATGGGATAAAAAATATCATTTTTCGGACCATCGCCAACATAGGTATATGGGTACCAATCTGCTGCTTTGTTCATGAAATGGGGAAGTATTGTACTAAGACTTGGTTCAGCACCACCAGCAGTCATAGTTACGTTAATAGCACACCATTTTGGTTGCAGAAACATTGGAAAACCATAGGTGCCTCCAATATCCTGAATTCGCTGATCGTTACTATAAACTTCTTCTACTTCTATTTCTCTTTTAAGTGTCCTGGTTCTCCTTAGAACAGTTCGTATGTTATCTTCAAATCCACTGCCATCAACAGCGATTACCGCAAGATCAGATGATCCCCAAGTATTCATAGCAATATCTGCTGCTGCCTCAATAGGATCAGCGGGTACAACATATTCCACTGCTGTTTTACCATGTGAAGCAAGATAATCATTCCAATCATCAAGAAGGTATTGGGTGGTATCATCAACGACTCCTCGGTCATGTTCTGTGCCGTAGTAGTTTGTTGAGGTTTGGTCTCCTTGGTAGATGACTGGTGAAAGATATCGCTGTCCATCCTTTAGATAGTTTGTTGCAGGGATTGCTGCCATATATCCATATTCATCTTTGTTGCTGTCTGGATCATCATTGATAACAAAGGTTTTTGCTATAGGAATAATTTCTGGCTGTGGTATATCAGCTGGGGGAGCAGGAGCATCTTGAATAATGGAAAATGATAATTCATAAGGTCCTGAGCCATAAGAATAATAATCCCATTCTGTTGGTTGAGGACAATCAACCCAGCCGGGGAATATATCTATTTTCACACGCCAATAACCTGTTTCATCAATAGGATAATATAAATCGTCATCATAGTAGTATTTTTCACTGTGTACCCATTCACCACTGGGGTTATAGAGATGGATATCATAATCAGTGAGATATGCTACGGTTCTCATCTTTAGTGAAAAATGTATACCATCGTCTTCTTCTACATAGAATCTATACCAGTCATACGGATCGTTCATATCAAGATACCCATGATATGTTCCCTGGGTGAGTAATGTTGCGTCGTCAAAGGTATCACCAGCATCTTGACCGGTGCCTGCATCATTTTGACCGATTAAATCAACTGTGAAGTCATATTGGCCTAATCCTGTGCCACTGACATGGATTACTTGGAAATACCATCGTCCGGTATAATCAGCCATATATGTAATTAATTCCGGTGTGCTACCCGAATTAGTAGAGCTTGCCCTCATTACTTCGTCTTTATCCCATAAACTGATATCATAATCAAATCCTGCTGGTGGAGTCATGGTAAGAACAATTTGTTGACCATCACATACTGGGAACCAATAGGAGTCAATTAAATCATTTGTTGAGTGAAGTGTTCCTGTTCTCCCTCGCCCTGGTGTATCATCGATGACTTCTCCTGGAAATAAGGGATGTCCTCTATTTAAGAGCTCATGAGCATCGGATTTATACCCTGCGTCAGCGTTTGTATCAGATTTACTCAGAGGTGCAGGTTCATCATAGATAATATAGTCTCTATCCAGCATATATGCTTCCAATCCTTCGTAGTTTGTTAATGGACTTCGATAAAAGAAAGGATTTTGGTTTGATGCAATATTCGTCTCTTGTTGATCTGTTACAGAGCTTACAGGAACTATAAATAATGCTCCTAACAAAACAACAGAAAAAACAACAGCCTCTATTCTTCTTTTCTGTAAATTCATATATTTTACCCCCGTTTTTCTAACGTTTAGACATTATATGTTACAGGAATATATATATGTTTCGTGTCAGGGTAGCGATTTTTGTAATTAGTTTTAGATAGGTAGAGAAAGCTTTTTTTTATTTTTTTATTCATTATATTTTATTTTTTTGTTATCTTTAATGATATATACGATAAAAATATATTACAAAAAACAGATATATAATATCAATAACCTTTACAATTAAAGGGATAAACTGTAAAATTATATCATTAGCTTTATATACAGATCAATAATCAAGGAGACAGTATGAGTCTCTCAGTTTTATTACCTTATTTGTTGTATATTTCCTTACCCATATTAGTGGTGTATTTAGGATATCTAATTCTGACAAAAGCATTTAATGATATGGGGTTTAGTTCGTTTGAAGCAATAGTTATTGTATTTGCCTCATTTTTATTTGGTTTTGGTCTTTTAAATTTTGGTGGGATTGAATTTAATAATATCCCTCTTTTTGATTATGGGAACTGGCGGGTTGGTATCAACACAGGAGGGGCTATTATTCCTATTATTCTTAGCATGTATCTTGTCATTAAAAACAAAATATCATTGAAAAAATTAGCTCTTGGTATTGTTATTGTTTCTATAGTTACGTATTTTGTAACAAGTCCTGATCCTCAGAAAGGAATTATTTCACGATTTCCTTATTGGCTTTTACCAGTTATTTTTGCAAGTGTATCATCACTTGTGCTTTTTTGGAGGGAAAAACAAAAAGCAGCCCCTTTTGCCTATATTTGCGGTACGATCGGAGTTTTAGTTGGTGCAGATGTATTTCATCTTATTACTCTTCTTTCTATGCAAATATCAAAACCTACTCGAGCAATTATTGGTGGTGCAGTTGTATTTGACATGGTTTTTATTACAGGTATTTTAGCTGTTATCGTTGATGGGATGTTTATTTATAAAAAAAAATATCAACAATAACATTTCTAGGAGAGGTTGAAAAAACTCGGGGTAGCAAAATTTTTATTTAAACCATTCATTATCTTTCGAAATACTTAATAAATAGCTCATATGTTACCTGGATGGTTTTAGTATAAAATAGAGGCTTACCATGGTTGATGAATCATTAGAGGATCTCATACAGAAAAAAGATGAATTTCAAGAGAAAGCAAATAAATGTAAAAAGAAACGAGATCTTTTACATATTGAATCCAGAGAGATGGCAAAAGAACGGGATGACATTAATGCTCGTGTGAGACAATTACGTAATCAGATAAATGAGCATAAAAGAAAAAGAGATGAATATAACGAACGAGTGAAACATGCTAAAGAACAAAGAAATGAAATTATTAAAAACCATATTTCAATAAAAAAACAAATAAAAGAATTCGAGCGGGAGAAAGCATCCTCGTTAGGTATCAATTTAAATCAACTTAAACTTAGTCTTCGTAAGCTTGAAACTGAGCAAATGACCCAGCCTATGTCTGCTCAGAAGGAAAAAAAGCTTATTGAGACGATTAAAGATATTCATCTCAAGATTAAAGAGCAAGAAAAAGCCTTGAAAAAGGATCCTAAGCTTACGAAAGCTCTTGAGGAAGAAAAACAATTTAAACAAAAAGCAGAAAAACAGCATGCATTAGTTGAAAAATTAGCAAAAAAAGCACAAGAGGAACATCAAGTCATGATTGAGATGTTAGGCCAACTTGATAATTATGTAAAGAAAACAACAGCAATCCAGGAAAAAATTGTGTTAACAAAAATTGATGCTGATAAAATCCACAAAGAGTTTATTGAGTATGTCAATAATATCCATGATCTGGAGAAAACAATCTCTGGTACTGAGAAGAAAAAGATTGTTACCAAAAAAATTGCTGATGCCTCTGCAGCTCAGAAGAAGGCTGATGTTATTCTGGAGAAATTTAAGAAGGGTGAAAAACTTAGTACCGAAGATCTTATGATTCTTCAGAAAGCAGGATTGCTCTAAGTATATATTTGGAGAAAAGATATATGTCATGCGAATTATGTGGACGGGAGAGTAAAGGATGTCGTGTCGGGCTTATCGATGGTGTAAAAATGAGTCTTTGTCCTGACTGTCTTAAGCACGGGCAGGCTGTTCAGGAGGTTCATAGGCCATCTGCAGTTAAACCAGTAATTCCTCGAAGAAAACCAGCTTTTACAAAAGATGTCTATAAAGACATGGAAAAAGAACTTATCTCAGATTGGTCTGAGGTGATTAAAGAAGCAAGAAAAAAAAAGGGTTTAACACGAGAAGAGCTTGGATTTAAAATTGGAGAGAGAACAGTTACCATTGCAAAAATTGAGAATGGAGATTTACGTCCTTCTGATAAGATGATTGCTAAACTTGAAAAAGAATTAGGCATAACGTTGCTTGAGGCTGTAAAAGAGGTTACTACAACACGTCAATCTTCAACTGGTTTTACTTTAGGTGATTTTATAAGAAATGAATAAAAAAAGTAGTATTAATTATTTTATTGATGATGCTATTCAAGCCTTACATCAGGGTCATCTTATTGTGTATCCCACAGATACGTTGTATGCACTTGGTTGTGATATATTTAATGAAGAATCAGTAGATGCTGTGTATAGTATTAAAAAACGTCCGTTTTCTGTTGCGTTACCTCTTGCTGTTTGTGATTTAGCTATGATGCAAACCATTGCGTTTGTTAATGAAACAGTTATAAAGATTGTTGAACAATTTCTCCCGGGGTCTTTAACTATTATTGTACCAAAAAAAAAATTTGTTTCAGAGAAAGTCTCAGCAGGATTAGATACCATTGCAGTTCGGATACCAGAGAATGCTATTGCTCTTGAGCTTTTACAACGATTCGGTCCTCTCTGCGTGACGAGTGCAAATATTCATGGAAAGCCAACACCTGCTTCTATTGATGAAATTAAAAAAGAGTTCGGGTCAGCTATCAAGGTATTTATTGATGAAGGAAGAAAAGAGGGCAAGCCTTCAACTATTGTTGATCTTTGTGGTGAGAAACCAAAAATTGTTCGGCAAGGCTTAATTGATATTGATGATATTATGGATGCGTTGAAATAATGGATGAACAGATATATAATAAGTATAAGTTAGCTGGAAGGATTGCGGCCGATGCTCGTGATTTTGGAGTTGGATTAATTAAACCTGGTGTTTCTTTTTTATCCGTTGCTGAGGGCGTCGAATCATTTATTAGAGAAAAAGGTGCAGGTATTGCGTTTCCGGTTAACATCTCAATTAATGAGGTAGCTGCTCATTTCTCACCACGACATGATGATGCTCATGTTTTTCGTGAAGGTGATGTGGTTAAACTTGATGTTGGTAGTCATATTGATGGATTTATTGCTGATACAGCAGTTACTGTTGAGATTGGTTCAAATATCTATGAGTCTATGGTTGATGCATCAAGTAAAGCGTTGGATAACGCTATTTCTCATTTGAAACCTGGTGTTTCCCTTTCAGATATTGGTATGATTGTTGAAGATACAATTACATCGTATGGGTTTAGACCTATTGATAATCTCTCAGGGCATAGTTTAGATCAATATGTTCTTCATTCTGGTATCTCTGTTCCTAGTATTTCTAACACTTCTTCAAAAATAATTGCTAAGGTTGATGATGTGCTTGCTATTGAGCCGTTTGCAACTGATGGTGCTGGTCATGTTAAATCAGGTTTTGGGAGCAATATTTTTTTATACAATGAAATGTTGAGATCAAGAATTATAAGGGATAATAAACTAAAAAGTGCTTTTTTTACGATACAAAAGCATTTTAATTCTCTTCCTTTTGCGCAGCGTTGGTGTCATAAACAGATTTCTGAAAATATTGATCCTATGCTTAGAAAATTGTCCCTGTTAAAACTTCTGAAACATTATCCTCAACTTATTGATGCAAAGAACGGTGTGGTGACTCAAAAAGAGCATACTGTTATTGTTACCCATGATGGTTGTGAGGTGATAACATGCGGCGGTCCGGTCCGGCCTTGCAGTGGCGCCGGTGGGGTTGAACTCGGTGCCGCGGGATGCCAGGATTGTCGGGAGCCGGGAAGGCTTCCCGAGCCTGCCGGAGGCCCTTATC
>JAWOGM010000008.1:0-5066 GCA_046496795.1 Thermoplasmatota archaeon | reverse complement strand
GATTGGTATAATAACCGTCCTCATGGAAGTCTTAATTTTACCCAACTTGAAACTCCAGAACAAGCATTCTGGAAAAGATTGCCAGATGGAGCATTGCTTGGAATGGCTTTTCGTTGTTTAAAATGGGAGTGAAAAAATGAATAAAAATTCATCAAAAAGAAAAGTGGGAAATATTTATAGGACTACACAATCGCTTATGTTTGCAGCTTGCATTATGCTCTTTAATACCTATTAGCTACAATTGATGAACAAGACAAGCTTCATCCATAGTGAATTTTAATTTATAAAAGTAAAAATAGATGAAGTTGGTGAATGTATAAACTATTGAAATATTACCTAAATTGAAAATATCTACCGTGATTTTTCAGAGTAGGTATTGACCCATAAAAAAAGGAAGACATATCTTTTTGAGCTTTACAATTGATTGTTATAAATATCAATTAACAACAGTTAATTATAAATACCTTGTAATTTATTGTATTTTTTGATAAAAAAATTGATTTCTCAATTAACAAAACAAGGCAAAAACAAGGTTGAACTATACAAAAAGAGGTAGATAGAAATGAAAAGCAATAAAAGAAAGAAAGTTTTTGGTATAACGATTTTATTAATTTTAACTATTTTATTTCCAGTTTTTGAGGCTCAATTTACTGAAGGTTTGATTGAACCTGAAGAACATATGAATACTCGTTCTTTTACTCATACGGTTTTAGGCGAATTAGGTACGGCTACGTGGTGTGGTTATTGTCCAGGGGCAAGTGCTCAAATGCATCAGGTCTATAATTTGGGACATCCATTTCATTATGTTTCACTTGTAGCTGATAAGAATAGCCATGCTTCTAGCAGATGCAGTGAGCTTGGAATAAGCGGTTATCCAACTGCTGCCTTTGATGGTGGTTATATAAAAATTGTTGGATTACAATCAAATTATTCTGCATATGAAAATGCTGTACTTGATTGCGGTGAAAGAACTGTTGCAAATATAGATCTCAATATGAATGCATTTTGGATGGGTGGTGGTGAACTTTATGTGAATGTTGACGTAACTAACAACGGGGCAAGTGCCTATAATGGCCACTTACATGTATATGTAACAGAAATGACATCTAGGTGGAACGATGCAGGTGGTACGCCTTATAAGTTTGCAATGATTAATAATTATGCAATTAATCAAAACATTCAGGTATCCAGTGGGTCGACTAAGACGTATTCTAATTTATGGAGCGGTTACACGGATATTTCTTTTAGTAACATAAAATTGATTGCAAGTGTTTTTTCTCAATCCGCTATGCATACTGATGAAACAACAGCTGGATATCCACAATATCCAAATTCTGATCCTCCAAGTACACCAAATCAACCAGCAGGTCCAAGTTCTGGATTTATCGGTATTGAATACACGTTTTCAACAAGTGCTACAGAGCCAAATGGAGATCAAATACAATATGGCTGGGACTGGAATGGAGATGGTACTGTTGATTACTGGACAGATTTTTACTCCTCTGGTCAAACAGTTGAAGCAAGCAATTCATGGGATTCAGTTGGCACATACAATGTTAAAGTAAAAGCAAAAGATCAATTTGGAGATGAGAGCGGTTGGTCTACCGCAAACCAAATACAAATTGGAATAGGTGATCCTCCAAATATTCCTCTAACGCCAAGTGGACCAGATAATGGAAATCATAAAACCGTATACAGTTTTAGTACCTCAACTACTGATCCAAACCTTGGAGATAAATTATTTTATAAATTCGACTGGGATGATGGCACTACTAGTCAATGGCTAGGTCCTTATGAGTCAGGTGAAACGATGTCTACAGATTACGCATGGAATGAACCAGGTACATTTCATATCAGAGTAAAGGCTAAAGATTTAGCAGGGTCTGAATCAGATTGGTCCGATACAAAAACAGTAATAATGGAAAATACACCACCAAGCAAACCATTAAAACCTTCAGGACCAACGTATGGCATTGTAGGAACTAGATACATATTCAGTACAAGTGCTACGGATGCAGAAAATGATCAACTGGAATATTTATTCTCCTGGGGAGATGGTACCGATTCTGGATGGACTCCTTTTAACTACGCAGAGCATGCATGGTTTGAACCTGGAGATTTTCAAGTGCGAGTTAAAGCCCGTGATACATGGGATGAATCAGAATGGTCAAATCCTTCCACTCTATCAATAGAAGCAGGATCTTTAACAGTTACTATCAACGTTGAGCCAAACAGTGCAATTATTCATGAAGAAATACAATTTAGTGCAATTGTTTCAGATGGGACTGAGCCCTATACATACAATTGGGATTTCGGCGATGGGAACAAATCAAATGAACAAAATTTAATATATTCATATGAGCAACCGGGAGATTATTTTGTTAGTTTATCAGTTGAAGATAATGCTGGAGCGTATGGTTCAAATTTTATAACGATAACGATTAACATAACAAATCCTCCTGAAAAACCAGCAATTATTGATGGACCAGAATCAGCAGTTATAAAACAACCATCTGACTTCACTTTTTCATCTGTTGATCCAAATGGAGATGATGTGTACATTTTCGTTGATTGGGGCGACGAGTCTAATGGTACATGGGAAGGACCTTTTGAGTCAGGAGAAGAGTTGGTGCTGAGTCATGCTTGGGAATATGAAGGGGTTTATACCATTCGGGCAAAGGCAAAGGATACCTATGACTTTGAAAGTGATTGGTCCCAACCATTTGAAATTACTATAGGTTGGCAAAATGCGTTTATTATAGGAACTATAAACAATAAAATTGAAACCAATAATCAGTTTGAGTTTGCAGCGGATTTCTTAATTTATGTTGGATCTGATCCATTTAAGATAGGGATTTACAAATCTGGTGAACACTTTGTGGTATCAGACGACTATAGAGGTATTTTTGGGAACAATTTTATTTTAGGAAAATTCGAAGTGGGTTATATTCAAGGATGAAACTATTGTTATCCTAAAAGTTCCAAAGAATTGGTAATATACAGTTCATTCATTATGTTTATTTTTATGTATAGGATATAAATTCGATAAAATCGATGAACGTATAATCTACTAATAAAGTTCCTATTTCGGTTATATAAACCATGTCCGTCCCGATTCACCTCCGGCATAAGGAAAATATATTTATAATATAACCAACAATATATTATGGGAGACATGGTAAAGATGAAAAAAACTGCAAAAATAGTTGTATGCTTGATGACTCTTATGTTTCTAAGTTCTATCTTAGCCACTTCCAGTGATACAATACAAATAGAAGAAAAGAGTCAAATAAATGAACTAGACGAGATAGGTACTCCTATCACAATAAACAGACCTAAAATCGGGTATCTTCATGTATTTGGAACCCGTATCCATATTCCATTCCTTGAAACTATAGGATGGTCTGTGGTAATAGATTCAGCATTGTGCGTGGAAACAACAGGGGCCGAAGAAGCTGATTATGTAGAATTCACTGTTCTTCAAACTATTGGAAATATTAGTTCTGAATATGTAGAACAGTATACTAAACTTGTTTACGATTATCCGTTTCACTGTTGTTTTGATGACCTCCCCACATCTTTTTACTATAACATCACTGCAACTGCGTATCATAACGAGACGGTAAGTAGCACAGATAGTGTTTACCCTGTAGCGTTCATCAAAAGTCCAGCTTTAGTCACCCATGATTAGTTAAAATAACTGTATTTTATTAAGAATTAGGGGTAAAACAAGATGCTGCGAAAAAAAATACTATCTATTTGCATTCTAATACTTTTATCTATTTCGATTGCATCTTTATCGATACTAGCAGATGAGAAGATAGAAGAAAATACGATTTTTCCCTATCAAACAGCAAATTCTGATCTTTCGTTAAATTTTAGTATAAAGGAAAATGAAAATTGGGTAAACGAAATTGAGTCACCAGTAGGCACAGAATTAGAGTTCAAGATTACTGTTAATGGAGCATATGGATTGTATTTGATCGTTACAACGGTGTTACCTGAAATGTTGACCTATCTAAATGCTACACCTCCCCCCCATGAAGTATCACCTAATGAATACGGAAGTGAAACCATAATCTGGTATTATGATGCAGGTGGTGGTTCTAGATCATTTTTTTTCAAGGCAGAAATCACAAAGAATCAAACCAGTAATTGTCTAGCAACCTCTGTAATGATTCTTCCACCACAATCAGATAATAAAACCGTGTTAATTCATGGTACCACTCAGTATCCTCCTCTATTGGTTAACGCAAACGGTCCATACGAAGCAACTATATCTGAAGACATACAATTCAACGGTTCTGTTGAAGGAGGCACCCCGCCTTTCGATTATCATTGGGATTTTGGAGATGGAAACCATAGCGAAAAGTTAAATCCTATACACCGGTATTCAACTGTTGGGAATTATTCCATTATTTTTGCTGTCACGGATAGTAGAAATATAACTGCAGAGGATACTGCATCAGCATCAGTTACTATAAAAGAAGAGGATGAAGACGACACAACTAGGCCATTTGTTGAAATTACAAAACCAAAATCAGCCCTGTATCTTTTTAATAGGAGAATACTACCTTTTCCTAAACCGGTTGTTATTGGAAACATAACAGTAGAAATAGATGCGTATGATCATGAATCGGGATTGTCTCATGTTGAACTTTATCTGGATGATCAGTTAATGGCAAATCTATCTGAAAGCCCATATAGGTGGAACTGGAAAAAAATGAGTTTTGGTTCCTACTCCATCCAAGCGGTAGCATACGACAACGCAGGGAATTATAATGATAATCAGATACTAGTCAGGAAATACTTTTAACAGTTCTAAGTTTTTTCTTTTTTTACTAGATTATTCTGGAGATATTAATGGATATGGATCCTGATTGTTTCCTCTGCCAAGAATATCGTATGGTGTATCCCAAATACCATTAAACTGTTGGGCATCGGGATAGTTCTCTATATAGTCATCATAGTAGTTTCCCTGATTCGTCTTATCATTGTACAACACATTTCCACCAGCATCATCCAATATTGAGTAAACACTATTATTCACAAAATTGTTTTGAAAC
>JAWOGM010000003.1:0-12231 GCA_046496795.1 Thermoplasmatota archaeon | reverse complement strand
TGTTCTAATAGGTTTTGTTTTGCCCTGTAAATCTGACTATTACTTCTATGAATATTTTGGGCAATATTTTTTATCTTATTATTTCCATATGAAACTTGTTCCAATACTCTTAATTCGGTTTGAGATAATTGCATAATATTATATTTATATGCCATTACTATATATACCTTTCGCATTTTAGTGGAAAAATTAATGATTTTTAATGTATTACTGTAATTTTAACAGTTAAATTACTGATATCTGTTATTAGATGCTTGCATACAAACAACAAATAGACGTTCTAAATGCATTTTTTCTCCTGTAAAATCCTTCTAACCCGCAGATCCGTCTAAAACTTACCTGTTTGAAAAATAAATTACAGAAAATATTTATAATATGCTTTGATTAGAAACATTTCAATAAATTAGGTAGGTTATACAATATGGAAGAAAAAACATATGAATGTAAAGATTGCGGAAAAAAAATAAACACATCAGAAGAAACACCAGAATGCTGTGGGAAACCTATGAAACAGTTACCACTTGATTTCTGTATTCAGTCAGCTAATGCAGAACAAGCCCGTCCAATGGAAGCAGATGAACCTTGTGATGACGGTCGTACCGGATAAAATAATAAATAATTTTATGTATAAAATGTTTGGATATATTTTATAAGCAAATTGTGGAGGAATTACTAAAGTATGAATGATATCTCTATAGTATTATGTGGGGAAGCAGGTCAGGGAATACAAACTGTTGAACAATTGTTTACAAAAATTGTTAAAAAATCAGGTTTCAATGTTTTTTCCACTAAGGAATACATGTCACGTGTTAGAGGCGGCAGTAACTCTACACAACTAAGGATTTCAACAGGACCTGTAAATGCATATATCGATAGAATTGACATACTCATAACATTAAGTGAAAATGCAATTAAACATCTTGGAAATAGAGTATCGAAAAAAACAATTATATTTGGAGAAAAAAATCATATTAAAAACAATAAAAATCTAAAGGTTATTGAAATTCCATTTTCACAGTACGCAAAAGAAATAGGAAATATTGTTTTTTCAAACACTATTGCTGTTGGTGTATTATCTGCTGTTTGTAAAATTGATAAAAAAGTTGTAACAGAACAGGTCGAGGATTTTTTTTCTAGGAAAAAGAAAAACCTTGTTAAAAACAACATTCTTGCTTTAGAAAAAGGATATGCTATCGGCAATGAACTTATTAAAAATGGAAAAGTAAGAATTAATATCTCAAGGCCTAATAAACAAAATAACGATATTGATCTAAGTGGAACGCAGGCGATAGCACTTGGAGCAATAGCAGGTGGCTGTAATTTTATTTCTTCATATCCAATGTCTCCCTCAACTGGGGTACTCACCTTTCTATCTCAACAATCAAATGATTTTGACATTATTGTCGAACAAGCTGAAGATGAGATCTCAGCAATAAACATGGCATTGGGCGCTTGGTATGCAGGTGCAAGGGCCATGGTCACCACATCTGGTGGCGGTTATGCTTTAATGACCGAGGGTGTCAGCTTAGCTGGTATGATTGAAAGTCCTATTGTTATTCATCTTTCTCAGAGGCCTGCTCCCGCAACAGGTCTTCCAACACGTACTGAACAATCTGATTTGGAACATGCCTTATATTCAGGTCATGGCGATTTTCCTAAAATCATTTTAGCACCTGGAACGCTTGAAGATGGTTTCTATCTTACACAAAAAGCCTTCAACTTAGCTGACAAACACCAAGTTCCGGTATATATTTTGACAGATCAATACTTTGTAGATTCGTACTACAATATTACATCTATAAAGCTTGATAGAATTTCAAATATGAATTATTTTATAAAAACCAATAAAAATTATAAAAGATATGAATTAACAAAAAATGGTATATCTCCAAGGGGAATACCGGGATATGGTAATGGTCTAGTATGTGTTGATAGTGATGAACATGATGAAGAAGGACGCATTACTGAAAGCATGGATATCCGGACAAAAATGGTTGATAAACGCATAAGAAAAATAAAAGAAATAGTTAAAGAAACATTGCCGCCCAAGCTTATTGGAAGCAAAAATTACAAAACATTGATTATTGGATGGGGTTCAACTTATCATATAATAAAAGAGGCACTTGAAAAGATTAACCAAAAAAATATTTCATTTCTTCATTTCAACCAAATATACCCAATTCATAAAGATACATTAAACTATCTTAAAAAAGCTGAAAAAACAATTATTGTTGAAAACAATGCAACATCACAGTTTTCAAAACTAATTAAACTCCATACAGATTATGAAATCAACCACAAAATCTTACTTTACAGCGGCCTACCTTTTAGTGTAGAAACTGTTGAAAAACAAATAAAACAGATCCTAAAGAGGGGGCAAAAATGAATACAAAAGATTATGATTTAGGCCCAATTGATATCGCCTGGTGCCCAGGATGCGGCAATTATTCTATTCTAAATACTTTAAAGCAAGTACTAGCAGAACTAAAAATATCTTCTCAACAACTAGTGGTTGTATCCGGAATTGGGCAAGGCGCAAAGATACCTCAATACTTCAAAACAAATTATTTCAATGGTTTACATGGAAGAGCATTACCATCAGCAACAGGGATAAAAGCAGCTAATCCAAATCTAACAGTAATAGCAGAAAGCGGAGATGGGGACATGTACGGAGAAGGTGGAAACCATTTCATCCATGCAATACGCAGAAACCCAGATATTACTAACATAGTCCATAACAATATGGTCTATGGACTTACAAAAGGACAAGCATCCCCAACAAGCGAAGCAGGATTTAAAACACCAATTCAGTTAAATGGAGTAGTTTCACAACCATTTAATCCAATATCTGTAGCAATTGCCCTTGATGCTTCATTTGTTGCACGTGCATTTGCAGGAGATCTTGAAGAGACAAAGAAAATAATAAAAAAAGCCATACTGCACAAAGGGTATGCATTGGTTGATATCTTCCAGCCGTGTGTAACCTTCAATAAAATTAACACCTACGATTGGTTCAAAGAACATACCTACTACTTAGATAGCAAATATGATGTAACAAATAGAATTGATGCTTTTAAAAAATCAATAGAAGAAAATAAACTTCCTCTCGGGATTTTTTACATAAATAAAAATAAAAAAATTTTTGAACAAACTTTGAAAACATACAAACAAAATAAAAAACCGTTATATCAAAGACAAGCCCAAATGGATAAAATCATTAAACTTATTAACTTAAATAAATAAAAAATTAAGTAATTTTACTAAACTAAAATCCAAATCATAGAATCGTAATTAGATATACAATTATTGCTTCCAATAGATAGCAGCATACAAGCAAAAATACATGTTTTGAATGCATGTTTTCTGCTGTAAAACAGGCCTAACCTGCTAGGTCATTACCGCTCTCTTTGAATATTGTAATTTATAGGTTTTGACACCCTGATATCATACGGTTAAGCAAGGTCGAATCGGTCAGCATTCATCACCTTGTTCCAGGCTGCTATGAAATCATGAACAAACTTTTTTGACGAGTCTTTACACGCATACACTTCAGCAATCGCTCTCAGCTGCGAGTTTGAACCAAAGATAAGATCAACTCGAGTACCTGTCCATTTGAGTTTTCCTGTTTTACGATCAACACCTTCAAAAATCTCTTTGTCTTTTGATGTCGGCTTCCAGGTTGTATTCATGTCAAGCAGATTTACAAAGAAGTCATTGGTAAGTGCCTCTGGCTGCTTGGTAAAGACGCCATGCTGGGACTGTCCAACGTTGGTATTTAATACGCGCATACCACCGATGAGTACGGTCATCTCAGGAGCAGTTAATGTCAGCAGTTGCGCCCTATCTAGGAGAAGTTCTTCTGATGATACAGAATATTTGGATTTAAGATAATTGCGGAATCCATCTGCAGATGGTTCAAGGACAGCAAATGCTTCCACATCGGTTTGCTCTTGCGAGGCATCCATACGTCCCGGTGCGAATGGGACAACTACAGTATGACCTGCATTCTTTGCCGCTTGCTCTACACCTGCGCATCCTGCAAGCACAATTACGTCGGCAAGTGAGACCTTCTTATCTTTTGATTGCGCGTTGTTGAACTCTTTTTGGATTTTTTCTAGGCTCTGCAGTACTTTCTTAAGTTGCGCTGGCTGGTTGACTTCCCAATCCTTTTGAGGTGCAAGACGAATGCGACCTCCATTTGCACCACCACGTTTGTCAGAACCGCGGAATGTGGACGCTGATGCCCACGCAGTCGAAACCAGTTCTGAAATCGATAATCCTGAGGAAAGAATTTTACTCTTTAGATCAGCGATATCCTTTTCATTGATTAATTTATGATCAACGGGGGGTATTGGATCCTGCCAGATAAGGTCCTCCTCTGGGACCTCAGGACCAAGATATCGCGATTTAGGACCCATGTCTCGGTGTGTCAGCTTGAACCAAGCGCGAGCAAAGGCATCGGCAAATCCTTTAGGATTTTTTTGGAAACGACGTGCAATTGGTTCATAAATTGGATCAAAACGCAGCGAGAGATCTGCAGTAGTCATAATTGGCGGATAACGTTTCGAAGGATCATGAGCACCTGGTACCTTATCCTTCTCGGCGATATCCTTGGGAATCCATTGCCAGGCACCTGCAGGGCTTTTCACCTTTTTCCATTCGTAACTAAACAATATATCAAAATAGCCCATGTCCCACTTTATTGGGTTGGGCGTCCATGCACCTTCAATGCCACTGGTGATAGTATCATCTCCCTTGCCACTGCCATAACTGCTCTTCCATCCAAGTCCTTGTTCCTGAATACCTGCGCCTTCGGGCTCAGGACCAACATGGGAGGGATCACCAGCGCCGTGACACTTGCCAAAGGTATGACCACCGGCAACAAGTGCTACCGTTTCTTCATCGTTCATGGCCATACGAGCAAATGTCTCACGGACATCAATGCCTGAAGCAACTGGATCTGGTTTACCATTCGGACCTTCAGGATTTACATAAATAAGTCCCATTTGTACCGCAGCGAGTGGATTTTCAAGCTTGCGATCACCACTATATCGCTTATCACCAAGCCAGGTATCCTCACTTCCCCAGTAGATATCTTCCTCGGGTTCCCAGATATCCTCACGTCCACCGGCAAAACCAAACGTCTTAAAACCCATCGACTCCAGAGCACAATTACCGGCTAGAATCATTAGATCAGCCCATGAAATCTTTTTACCATATTTTTGTTTAATAGGCCACAGCAGCCGACGCGCCTTATCAAGGTTAGCATTGTCTGGCCAACTGTTAAGAGGCGGTAAACGTTGACTACCAGAGCCTCCTCCACCACGGCCATCGCCCATACGATAGGTACCTGCACTATGCCAGGCCATCCGAATGAAAAGTCCACCATAGTGACCATAATCGGCA
The DNA here is from genome assembly GCA_046496795.1 of Thermoplasmatota archaeon. GTDB lineage: Archaea > Thermoplasmatota > E2 > DHVEG-1 > DHVEG-1 > JAUWYM01. Next base: position 6,825 of record JAWOGM010000003.1, on the reverse strand, counting down.
GGCCACCAGTCCTGCGAGTCAGTCATAAGTGCATAGAGATCTTTTTTCAAGGATTTCAGATCAAGTTTTTTAAATTCATCAGCGTAGTTAAAATTCTTACCCATTGGGCTACTCTTTTGTGAGTGCTGGTGAAGAATCCGAAGGTTTAACTGGTTAGGCCACCAGTCCTGAATTGATGTGCCTCTACCAGATATAGCCTTGTGAGTTCTGCCCGTTACCGGGCACTTGGTTATTTTGTTCATATTCTCTGACATTAATTTATCTCCCTTATTCATAATGCATAACAAATCATTCAAATTTTGATTGCTATGTGAAAAAATCAATGATATAACATCTTTAAATATTTATTGTATTGACCAATTTATTTCTGTTGCTAACCTTCTATATAGAACGGCTCTTATGTACAATTCTTCTGAACGGTCAGGGTGGTAGCATTCTAAAAAAATTACCAAATAAAAAAATAAGAGAAAAGGATATTAAAAAAATATCCTTTTTTAAATACTATTACGGTAGAACTACTGTATCTATGACATGTATTATTCCGTTAGATGCTTCAACATCAACAGCAATAATATTTGATTCTCGGCCATTATTGTCAGTCAAAACACCGTTAGACTGAAATAAAAACCCATTTTTTCCTCTTATTAAGGTATTTATTCTATTCATTCCTAAAACATCTTCGGAATAAAGTCTACCACGGGCAACATGGTATAATAAAACTTTGGTCACTAAATCTGTTTGAGCTAATAGCTCTCCTGCTGTTATCCCTAATTCATCCAATAGATCTACAAATGCAGCATCTGTTGGGGCAAAAACTGTAAATTGTCCTTTACCAGATAATGTATCAATAACGATTGGATCTGCTGCTTGAAGAGCTGCAATCAATATGCTAAATTCACCTGTGTCGTCATTAATTGCTAAAGCTGTTTCTACAATGTTTAGGTCATCATTGTTCCCATTTGCCTGTACGCTACCCATGCTAATTATTGCAAAGATAGCCAAAATAGCCAATATCTTTTTTTTCATGTTTATCACAAAAAAAGAAAATAATATTTGATATATTATAATAACTTAAAAACAGTTTTAGTCCAATTTTAAAACATGTTAAATTCGTTAATCATAAGATGGCAGCTGACAATAAAACATTAAAGAATTCCGCGATGACCTCCTACTATTTAGGTAAATGGAGCTCCAATACTTTTATTAATCGTTAACACTTTTTTCATAAAAAATCTGGGAGTGATAAAAATTTCTTTAGAAAAAATCGGTGATAAATATCAACAAGAAACAAAATATTATCCAGGAAGATTTGGTGAAGGACCAGATTGGGCTTTGCAACCTGATCTGTATAAAGACTATCCAAATAATCCAAAAATAATGCTTCCAAAAATTATTGATATGAAAACTCAAAGTCTTCATCAAGCAATTCTTACCAGAAAAAGTATACGGGATTTTTCACAAAAACCACTATCACTAGAACAGCTATCCTATTTACTCTGGGCGTCAACAGGTATACAACGAATAGAAAAAGGATTTGCATTTAGAACAGCTCCCTCAGCAGGCGCATTATACCCAATAGAAACCTATCTAGTCATAAACAATGTAGAAGAGATACCACAGGGAGTATATCATTATAATATCTCAGATCATTATCTTGAGGAGTTAAAAAAAGGAGACTGCCGCTCAGCTATTACAGAAGCTGCATTAAATCAACCAATGTGCTCTACGGCTGCCTCAGTCTTTATTTGGACGGCAATTTTTAACCGTTCAAAATGCAAATACGCTCAGAGAGCATATCGATATATCTATCTTGATGCCGGTCATATTGCACAAAATCTTGCCTTAAGTGCAAGCAGTATACATCTGGGGACCTGTCAAATAGCTGCTTTGTATGATGATGAAGTCAACAAAATAATAGATATAGATGGTAGGACTGAGAGTACTATCTATCTAAGTGTAGTTGGTGTACCATTTGGTGAGTAAGTGATAAAATTGCAAAAGAATCATTTAAAAAATGAGAAAAGCCCTTATCTTCTCCAGCATGTACACAATCCTGTAGATTGGTATCCCTGGAGCAGTGAAGCCTTTAGCTTAGCAGAAAAGAAAAACAAACCAATTTTTTTATCAATAGGATACTCAACATGTCACTGGTGCCATGTCATGGCACATGAATCATTTGAGGATGAAGACGTCGCAGGTCTTCTCAACGAAAACTTTATCTGCATAAAAGTAGACAGAGAGGAACGCCCAGATATAGATGCCATCTATATGAGTGTCTGTCATCTTATGACTGGAAAAGGAGGATGGCCGCTTACCATTATCATGACACCTGATAAAAAACCATTTTTTGCAGGAACATACATTCCAAAACAAACAAGATACGGCATGAAAGGCTTGATGGAACTTATTGGAGAGATAAAAAATCTCTGGGAGAACCATATGCACGAACTAGTAAAATCAGCAAATCAAATAACCACAACAGTACAAAAAATTACCAAATCACAGAAGGGAAAAGAAATTACCAAATCAGCCCTTGATAATACCTACAATCACCTCCTCAACTCATTTGATGAAATACATGGAGGTTTTGGTTTTCAACCAAAATTTCCCACACCACACAATCTGCTGTTTATGCTGAGATATTGGAAAAGAACCGGTCAACCATATCCTTTGAAAATGGTAGAAATAACACTTGAACATATGAGAAGAGGAGGAATATATGATCATATTGGTTTTGGATTTCATCGGTATTCAACTGACAAGACATGGACTCTGCCTCATTTTGAAAAAATGCTTTATGACCAGGCTCTACTTCTAATGGCATATACGGAGGCATATCAAGCAACAAAAAACCAAATTTTTAAAAAAACAGCTGAGGAGATAATCGAGTATGTCTCTAGAGATATGACCTCAGGAGAAGGAGGATTTTACTCTGCAGAGGATGCAGATTCAGAAGGAGAGGAAGGAAAATTTTATATGTGGGAGTATGAAGAATTACAGCAGCTACTGACACCTCTTGAATTCGATCTCATTGTAACATTCTACAATATTAAAAAAGATGGAAATTTTCAACCGGAAATGGGAAAAAAACAGAAAAAAAATATTTTTTACCAAACAATGAGCATAAAGGATTTTGCCCTATATTATAAAATCACAGAAAAAGAGTTACTTGCCCATCTGGAAAAAATAAGAAATACACTGTATAACATACGCAAAAAGAGGATTCATCCGCAAAAGGATGATAAAATTCTCACCGATTGGAATGGTCTTATGATTGCTGCCCTTGCAAAAGCAGCACAAGTTTTTGAAAACAAAACATATATTCAAACCGCAGAAAAAGCCCTGAATTTTCTGTTAAATAATATGATGAATGGAAATGGTGAGTTACTGCATAGATATAGAAAAAAAGATGCAAATATTTCAGGATATGCCGATGATTATGCATTTTTAATTCTAGGGCTTATTGAACTGTATCAAGCAACATTTAATGCTAGATATCTTAGAATTTCACTTGATTTAAATGAATATCTCCTGCATCATTTTTGGGATAAAAAAGATGGTGGATTATTTTTCACCTCTGATACAAATGAAAAGCTAATAGCTCGGACAAAGGAGATATACGACGGGGCGATTCCTTCTGCTAATTCTGTAACATTTTACAATCTTACAAGGCTTGCACGTATAACGGGAAATATAGAACTTGAAAATAAAGCATTGGAGCTATCCAAAGCATTTTCAGTGCAGATACAGAAAATGCCAAGTGGTTATACTCAACTAATGGTAGGATTAGATTTTGCCATTGGGCCCTCATATGAAATTGTTATTGTTGGAAATAAAGAGAGGAAAGACACAAAAAAGATACTACAAGAATTACATTCAACGTATCTGCCAAATAAAGTTATCCTTTTAAAAGAATTAGAATCCACGGATATATCAATCGAAGAGTTAGTACCATTTATCAAAGATTATTCTCAAATAAATAATCAAGCAACAATTTATCTTTGTCAAAACCAACACTGTCAACTACCTACTACAGATAGTAGAAAAATTAAACAGTTTTTAGATTAAGAAAATGTGATAGATATCACTCAACTAGATACCTGCTGACAAACAAAACATAGAATCTAACTCTAATGCTTCTCTTCTAAAATCCCACTAACCTGGAAAAACCATATACTTGTTTTTTATCAATTCAATGAAACGCAATTGATGGTTGCATCTAGAGCAACCCCTCGGGAAAATTAACAACAGCTGCATAGGAGATGCAGCATTGTCAAACCCAAAGAATTCTTTGGCGTATCAATGGAAATTTCATGCCAACTCTGTTAATTACCAACAAAAATTGTTGATACTGCTTGAGATTTTTCTATTTTTTTTATTATCCAGAATATATTTTTTTATTCAGATGTCAATAAAGCACTATTTATTATCAAAAATACGATTTTTTTGAAATATGTACTATCTATTTTTTAATAAATGACTCAGACTTTATATATTACATCTGTAGTAAATAAACCAAAATAGACCATATATATTTATACCAAAAGAACTATGGGTATATATACAATTAGGGGAAATAAAATATGTATATGTGTAAATCAAAGATATTAAGCGTTGTAGTAGTAGGTTTGTTTTTTGGAGCTGTTGGTATTTCTGGGTTCGCCGCTGTAGATAATTCACGTGATATCTCAATGAAGGAATTTATGTTGGTTGAGGTTTCTTCCTCTGATGATGTTGTTTTTTTGGAATCTTTGGGTTGCAGTGTTATAGAAGTGTATGATTTTGAGGTTCTTGTTGAGTGTGATCTGTCATTTGTCTCTGTATTTGAGGATAATGGTTTATCGGTAAGGTTGCTGCCGCATCGTTCGGTGTTGTTTGTGGGTGATGTGGTTTTTGATTGTTTTGATGATGAGGTGGTGATCCCTGATACTCTTTTTGTGGATGGGTATGATGGTGATGAGATGGGGTTGTATCTTGTTCATATGGTTGGTCCTATTGCCCAGGGGTGGAGGCCTGCATTGGAGGATTTAGGTGTTGAGGTGTTGCATTATGTTCATAATTTTGCGTATCTGGTTCGTATGACGCCAGAGGATTGTTTTGATGTGTTGGATTTGTATTTTGTTGATTGGGTGGGTGTGTATCATCCGTTTTTTAAGTTTGAGCAGGGTCTTTCTCCGGGTATGGTGTATATCGGTCTAGTTGCTGATGCAAGCATGGAAACAATAGCACACATTCATGAATCTACCGAGGTTGTTTCCTTTGTTGAAACACATGAAGGATATCGGTTTTTATGTAATGTCGAATCTGTTGAACAACTTTATGAATTCGCAGCGATACATGATGTTTTTTATCTCTCTGAATACAATGAACCATCATTACATGCAGAAATTGACTCACAGATTATTGGTGGTGGCACATGGATTCTCGATGATGATAACAATCCTTCTACACCCTATAGAGCTCATGGAAGTTATGGTGCATATATCAACCAACTAGGATATACTGGCGATGGTGTGACAATTGCTATTGCAGATACAGGTATTGGTGATGGAACGATTGGTGATGCTGGTCATCCAGATTTTACCGATAGAGTTGTTGGTGGATGCTTTTGGAGCGGTAGTGGATGGCAGGATGGTCATGGTCATGGAACTCATTGTGCAGGTTCTATTGGAGGTGATACGTATGGTAATACAGGAGTTACCTATGCTGGTCATGGTCCTTATTATGTAAGTCAGGGTCTTGCCTATGAGTCTAATTTTTATTCTGCAAAGATTTTTAGCGATAGTGGATGGTGGGCTGGTCCCGCTGATTATTACAAGATACTTGAGATGCCAAAGCAAAATGCTGATGCATATGTCCATTCCAATTCATGGGGAACTAGTTGGGGAAGCGGTACCTATATTGAAAGTGATAATGCCTATGATAAAGCGGTGAGAGATGCTGATGGAAGTGAGCCTGGAAATCAACCTATGGTGGTCACTGTTTCTGCGGGAAATAGTGGTTCTAGTTACAAAACTACTGGTAGTCCAGGAAATGCAAAAAATGTGATAACGGTAGGGGCAACAGAGTCCTATATGCCAGATAGTTCAACATATGGTAATACTTGTAATAATGGTGATGGAATTAATCCTGATAAGGTGGTTGGATTCAGCTCACGAGGATGGACTGCTGATAATCGAGTGAAACCCGATATTGTTGCAACAGGACAAGCAATTTTATCAGCTAGTACGCCGATTGTTTCATACAGTAAACTTTATGGTATTTATACGGAGGATTCACGCTATGAATGGTGCTCGGGAACTTCAATGTCCAATCCCGCGGTTGCTGGAGCAGCAGCTGTTACTGTTCACTGGTATGAGATAAATCACGGGAGTCGTCCAAGCCCTGCTATGGTAAAGGCTTTATTGATTAATACAGCTCACGATTTAGATGATGCAAATGGTAACACTGGTCCTATTCCAAATCGTGATGAAGGATGGGGTATGGTTGATATTTCTAAATTAACGTTCCCTAAAAATAATCCTGTTCCATTTTATCTTTTTGACCAGGAGCATATTTTCACTGAAAGTGGGCAGGTTGAAGAATATTTGATTAGTTCAGATAGTCTTGGAGTTCCGTTTAAAGTGAGCTTGGTGTGGACCGATAAGGAAGCGCCATCGGGTACTGGTAGCGGTCGGACATTGATAAACGATTTGAATTTAGAAGTGATATCGCCAAGTGGCTCTGTTTATCGAGGTAATGCCTTTAGCAATGGGTGGACGGTTGCTGGTGCCAATACCATGAGCATTTTTGATTACAGTGGTGATGGCTGGGATGATACCAATA
>JAWOGM010000081.1:0-4461 GCA_046496795.1 Thermoplasmatota archaeon | reverse complement strand
GAATTATAAAATAGTTATGTCATTAACTATAAATAATTACTACTCCCACCATAGAAGTCAACTCATTATAAAAACCTCATTATCAGTAGATGACTTGATTTACTGAATAAAGTCAAGATATTGATTCTCACACAGAGTGTAAAGCAAATTATCTTGGTTTATCTTCTATTTTCTTCATTTCTGATGACCCATTTGTTATATACTCCTTCAAGATTATTGTATTACTGCAGAGCCCATGCTAGGGGGGACTTCCCAGAACATGGGTTCTCTGCATTACCCGGGATAACCCAGTGGTTATCCTCCATTGAACCATCGTTTTGCTATCAGTTCAAATCTTTCATAGTGTTTTGGATAGATCAATCCATGTTTTGCCATGAAGATGATCATGTTTGTTTTATGATTGGCTAAGGTAAATTCCTCTCCGAGGAAAAGTTGGAAAAACCGCCAAATATTATAAACCAAGCAGGTGAACACAAATAGGAAATATCGGATGATTCCCTTGGTGGACGTGGTAAGAATTCTGATCTTGTCGGTCACACGATAAATGGTTTCTATTCCCCATCTTTTTTTATATCGTTTCACATATGCTGCTGCATCTTTCTTTTTCAGGTTTGTTGCAAAGATCCAATCATATTTTTCATCATTGTAGGCAAGTTGCTTAATCAACACAAAAGAAGAGATGACGTGATGAGTTGTTTTATTCCTACTGTACACTCCTTTTTTTGTGATTTTCTTCCATTCCCCATCTTGAAGATGGTTGAAATCTTTTTTATACCATTTTCCTTGTTTCCTCCAGAAAATAAGATAGGGAATATGAAGATTCTGAAGTTTGTAGATAACTCCCCAACTGCCGAATCCCCGATCGAACAGAATAACTTCAAGAGGAAGAATCAGTCGTATTTCATCAATCATCGCTGAAACGTAATCCTCCATATAACAACCGACCGGTACCATGACCGCATCAAGAATATATTTTGGTGTCACTGAACCAGTAATGGCAACAGTGAGATATTCATAATAATAGTCAGATCCCTTGGCAATTGATCCTTTATGAAGATACAACTTATCTTCTGCTTTTGACACATCACCATAAAATGCTTCTTTTGTGGTATCAAAAGAAAGAATGAACAACCGATTCTTACCGATTTGTTTAAGAGAATAAAGAAATCCTTTGGTATTTTGTTGAAACCAAGTATGAACCTCCTTGATGGATTTCCCGTTAAGCTTCGTATAGATCACCTGGCTTTTACTGATCTGACCCGTTGATTTACAGGATTCATTCACAAAACAAGCATTAAGTGCAGCAGTGATCAAGGTACTTGCAATCTGAGTTGGACTAACTTCATTTCTTCTTACCTTTCTGATGATACCTTTTGTAAACTGAATGATTAATTCTTTTCTCTTCATCGTGCATCCCATCTAATGGAATGCAAAAACGAGTTAAGAAATAATCGAGTCATCTACTGAAAATGAGTAAAAAGTTATTTTTTTACTAACTCATTCCTTCAGTATTTCATCTAATAATCTATTAATGAATGAGGGAAAAAATTAAAACAAAAAAAAGAAAGGAAATCGTTAGAGGTTTTATCTCCTGCCAATAACAACAGAATATGAAAACATAATTGCTATACTTTACAGTTTCTTTCTCTTTATAGCAAGTATACTGATAACTATCACTGCTAGGAAAAAAATAAGCAGTTCAAATCCTGGTGATCCATTTGTATCCCCTTCAGATTCTTGTGTAGTACCAGATAAGGTTTTTTCGTTTACCACATTTGAAATCGGGGAAGTATTAGGTACTTCATCACTGGCTTTCAACGCAAAATAATAATCAGTGCCTTTATCTAAACCAGTTATGTTTATACTTTCTGTAGTTCCTGCTTCATCAATAACTATTGTTTCAGAAACCAAGGTTGCATCTTTCCAATTGTCTTCTGTGATAGATGAAGTAGAATATCGAATATCATACGATGAAACTGTTCCCAGATCAAAATTATCTCCGGGAGCAGTCCAACTAAGTGTTACTGATGTATTAGTCGTCTGAGTTGCCTGCAAATCAGTTACTCGACTAGGCCAAGTGGCATCAATAGCTTTATCAAAGAAAAGATTGCCGTCGTCTCTGCTATCATCCCAAACAATATATGTCTGAGTATCAGAACCTACCGCTATAACAGGATCCCTAGCTGATTCAGATCCATCATTCACCTTAAAATTTTCACCAAAAGTTGTTCCTCCATCAGTTGAATTTGCAAAATAAACTGCATCCTCACCACTGGAATCATCTTGCCAGGTTACAAAAATTTTACCACATGGATGAACAGCTATATCATTATGATAGCCACCGGAAAGTGTTGCCGCTGAGGTATGGCTTACATTGACACTTGATTGAAAGGAATCTGCACTATCGGTTGAACGAGTGAATCGTACCTTTTTCAAACTTTCTTTATCATTCCAGTAGGACAAATATACGTTATCTGATCCATCTGCTGCAATGGATGGCTTTGAGATACTGTCGCCATCGTTAACTACAACGCTAGATCCAAACGTTGATCCTTGATCAGTGGATTTAACAACGCGTATATCAGAATCACCAAAGCCAAGCCCGTTTTCGTAGGCTACATAAATAGTTTCATCAGATCCAATAGCAATAGATGGATCAGCAGGTCTATCTTCAGGACTGTTCACTCTAACATCTGTTCCAAATCCATTTCCATCTATGGATTTATCCAAGGACAGATTTCCTAAATATGAAGCAGTCCATACAATGTAAACAGTATCTTCAAAGGTGGCAATATCTGGATTGTCACCACCATGGCTGTCACTTATTATTATTGGGTCGCTAAAGGTGTTGCCTCCATCTGTGGATTTTGAATAATAGATGTTGCCTTTATCTCCCACCGTGACATGAATATTGTTACTATCATCAACAGCAATAGATGGTTCATATCCATCACTGATGTCTATTGGGTCACTGAAGGTTTCTCCGCTATCAGTGGATTTAGCAAACTTTACTGCGTTCCAAGCTAAATATATGTTATCAGAGTTATCCAGTGCTACATCTGGTTTTCTGCCATATCCTGGGCTGGCGTGTATATCTGTTCCGAAGTTTTCTGCTTTAACATTTTGTGTTAGATTCATTCCTATTAATGCAGAACTTAAGAAAAGACCTGCTGCTAATACTACTAATGTTTTTTTCATAATCTCTCCCACTTCACCGTGCACGTAATAAGACAACTATATATAAATGTTTGAAAACATAATTTTTTTTGTAAAGGTCGAAAATTATTTCGCTTAAGATTAACTGACAAAGTCTATGTGAAATCTGGAGGATAAGAGAGTCGGTGACCTCCTCTCACGGCACCATCTTCGGATAATTCTGATTAATACCGTTCAGTTCAGCCACTTTATGATTGGTAACCATCGTTGAAACTGAAACAATGTACACCATTCGACGTTTCTGTACCAAAAAAAACACCATCTCTTAGTTCTTACAAATAAGGTATATCTCATCTGATTATAGTTATTAATGCTAGCAAGTCTGGTTAATCAGGGGTTGCTTACGCTGTAATGAATCACGTATTATTTATTATCAATGTAATATCTCATCATATAAATGATCTGACTACTGATAGGACGAAGCTCTTTATTTGCTAATTCTTTAAGTTGTTTAAAGTCTTCATCCGAAAGACTGATGGTTGTTCGTTTCATCATTTTTTTATCACATAATAATAACTTTTTACTACAAAAATTAAATAGCATTATATACTTTTGCATACTATTAATACTTTCTTACATAACTTTAAATACATGGGTAATAAAAACAGATCCTTTTTTTAAAAAAATTATTAATCTCACATTAAAAATTGGAGATATTAAAAATTTTAATCATTTTGTTGATCCAAATAAAAATGCATCATGAAAACGATTTGACGGCTTATAGGTCGATGTTCCTTTTTAGCTAATTCTCTCAGTTCTTTTAGCTCTGACTTCGAAAGACTGATCGTGGTTCTAATACTCATAAATTTCATCACAATTATGCAACATTGCATATTTTAAGTTTCTTATTTCTACAAATTCCCAATGTCTTAAAAGTATGTATAAATAAATAATTTTGATACAAAAATCATATTTTTATTAATAAATACATAAACTTATATAGTGGTATGTAATATCTCATATTATTATATGTGGGGAATAGTAACAAGACTCAATATCATAGTAAATACTTCTTCAATGCATCCCATCTAAGAGGAGATGATAGAGCATATTTTTTTAGCACTATCGCATATGATAGGAACACTTAGAGTTCTATCATCTCCTTCCTCCCTCCCATCACCATTATGCTGCATTATAGCACTATTTATTATTAGTTATTCGTAAGGCTTGAGATCGGGTAGGCAGAAACCTCGCGGGTTCCACCTCCCACACCACCGTACATGCGGGCCCGCATACGGCGGTTCA
>JAWOGM010000021.1:0-14230 GCA_046496795.1 Thermoplasmatota archaeon | reverse complement strand
GAATGGTCAGATCCTTTGCCTGTTACTATGCCTTATGTGTATGAGGGTCCTTTCCTGCGTTTTGTGAGGTCATTACTTCAACGGTTTCCTAATGCGTTTCCGATACTGAGGTTTTTTTTAACTAAAACATAAACTTTTCTCTTTCTTTTTTTATTTATATCTTTGTTAAAAAATTAGTTATAATCTTTTTTGCTTCTGAAAGGTCTTTATATTCTTGTAATGTAAAATGAGCAACTTCCTCTTTAGATATTCCTTTTATCATGGTTGACAGTTTATTTGGCCAGTAATCTTTTTGATATAAAGCAAGGACAGGAATTAACGGCAGCCCTATTCTTGGGCGTAAATAGGCATGTGCGATTTCAATTCCGGTTCCTAGACTAGGGGTTGATACTTCAAATATTGCTGCGTAAATATCGCCTTCAATAGCTTCTATCATTTTATTTCTGACATATCTTTTTCGTTGTAATTCATCTTTTGGAAGAGGTCCGATTGCTTGTTCAAGTTTTTTTATTGCTTGCTTATAGGTATTTCCTGTTGTATGTTCTGTATACACTTGATAGTCATTGTTTTTTATGGTTGTGATGAACGTTTCATGGATGTGGGAACGCTCTTTTCTATTGTTAGCTCCTTGTATAGCTGCTCCATAAAACACTTTTTTCATAGAGAAAAAGAAAATAATATTGATGATTTAAATCTTATTGTGATATTCTTATTATGATAAAAAAGGATTATACTGTCAACTTTATTTTTGGATTAGAAAAATAATAGTTGTCTATTATTTTTTATTAATGATGGTAATAATTGTTGTTAGTGTGTATGATGAAATATTCCTTTTATTACAAACATAAGTATTAACCCCATAAAAAATTCTAGTAATATTATTGATTTTTTAATAAAATGAAGCAATATATCTGATGTTTTTAGAAAAAAGTAGAAACAAAAAATAACCATTGTTTTTATAGAATTTTTTTAAATAATGTCATTTTGCTTGGCGGGTTTAGTATTGGGAATCACTGTCTTCCTCAAGTTCAAATTGAGGTGATTCTTTGGTATATTCATCATAGTCATCTTTGCTTATGTCCTTTGATTTTTTTTTGATTATTTTTCCACAAACTTTGCATTTACCTTCTTCATCATATTCTTGCCATTCCATGCAATTCGAGCAAAAATCATCAATTCCAACTTTTACTGACATAACTCATCATTTTTTATTGTCTAATTAAGTATCATAAATCTTAGTTATATTTTTTTTTATCAATTAGTGATTTCAATTCAAATATTTTCAAGAAATTTATATATACTTTGGTAACGATTAAGATGTTGAGTCTCTATATATTTCAGAGAGATTGATTAAAGGTAATGTGAGAGTGATTTTGAGTGACTGTTTCAGTATGGATAAATGCTATTCAAGTATCTATGTGTAGAGGATATATATTTTTTTGTAATGAAGAATTGAATAACTCAATATTTTTAAACTGATAAGAGGTGGAAAAATTGAAAGGAACTATTATTTCTTATGATCATACAAAAGGATATGGATTGATACTAGGTGAGGATAAAAAAGAGGTTTTTGTTTATGAAAAAGATATCGATTTTTTTACTTTGCTTAATAAAGGGGATGTAATTGAGTATGATGTAATAGAAACTGATAAGGGTCTTAAAGCAGTGAATGTTAAAATCATTAAAGATTCTTTATTCCGATCATAATCTTTACTTTCTTGTTTTTTAATAATATTTTTCCTAAAATAGTAATGAATTCTTTGGAATAATAGTTTAGCTTACGATACCATCGATTGTAATGGAACTAGTGATTTAGGAAGTATTATTTCCGATGGTCTTGTACTATGCTCTTCAATAAGTAGATTGTATGCTGAATTTTTGGTGAATAACGAAAAAAGAAGAAGATTATACATAAGTATTCCTCGCAATGGAAGCAGGCTATAGGCAGGGTTTCCATTTGCAAGATAGATGATGCCGGTGTTATCGCTTTGAGTATAAAGCATCCAGGTGTCAACTCCATATAAATCACCTCCATGTCCTGATGCTTGAAGTCTTGGTGTTATTCTGGTATGCATCCATGCAAGACCATATCCAATGTTGTTTTCTGGTTGAATCTCATGCATAAGTTCCACAGTTTCTGTTTTCAAAATACGGGTATTGTTGTATACTCCATTGTTCATATGTGCGATAAGAAAATGGGATAAATCGGTAACTGTTGAGTATAATCCACCTGCAGGATATGCCCTAAATCTCCAGTAGATATCCGGTGGTGTGTATTCTCCAAAAAGAAAGCGTAGTTCATTAAGATGAAAGTATCGTCCCATGAATCGTTGATATGGTATTGCTACCTCTTCTAGGCTAAGTCGTGAGAGATTAAAATTTGTATTTTTCATTTCTAATGGGATGAATATATTTTGTTCACAATATTCTAGGAAACATTGATTAGATAGTATTTCTACAAGATATGCGATGAGATCAAAACCTACATTTGCATACATTGCATGTTCTCCTGGTCGATATAGTTCACTCCATACTGTTTTGTCATAGTATTTTCCTGAAGGTAGTAGGAATTCTTGTAGGTAGGGTTCTGGGAAGAATTCAAATGGTGGATCCCCTGAGAAATTAAACCAATAGTATTGCATTTGGGTATTCACATTTAAACTAGAAGTATGAGATAAAAGCATACGAAAAGTTATAGGATCCTCAGGGAAGTTTGGATTTCTCAGATTAAAGGGAAGATATGCATTTACATCTTCATCTAGATTGAATAATTCTTGTTCATACAGTTGCATAAGTGCAGTTCCTACAATAGTTTTAGTGATAGATGCAAGCAAATAGATAGTATCCGTTGTTGCTTGTTTTTTATTTTCCAGATCATAATAACCATATCCTTTTGACCAGATTATTTGATCATCTTTGATGATGCAGGCCGATAGTGAGAGGAATCCTGCTAGTCTCATCAATAAGTTTATCTTATTATCAAAAAGTGTAGATGATATATCTAAAGATTCTAGTTCTTTGTTGTCCTGAATAGGTGACTCAGCATGTACCTGTAGAGATGGATGAGTTGCTGTAACAATAAGGATGAGTATTGCTGTCGTTATGATTTTTAGAGTTGTATGTTTCATATGTTTTTGTTCCTCTTATTTATTTGATATTGCTATTATTAATCTCGTATAAAAATATTATTATACTAGAGTATTTATAATGTATACTATGTTTGGAGATATAAATATGATTGGTAAGAAAAATCTACAAAAAACAACAAGCATACTACTCGCACTATTTGTCATCGGTGTTTCAGTTAGTATTTCAGTTATGGCACAACAATCTGAACCTGCTTTAGAGATTTATGAGGTGAAGGGTGGCTTGGGTCAGGTTATCTTGACTGTGAAAAATACAGGTGATGGTGTTGCTGAAGAACTTGTTATGAGCATTACAGTTACAGGTGGTATTGCTGGTCGAATAGATATCGCTAAAGTCTGTGCTGGATGTGGTGGATGTAGCAATAATCTTGGGCCAAATGAAACAAAAACAGAAGGCACTATGGAAGAAGGTTTTATCTTTGGATTTGGACAAATTACTATTACTGTTTCTGCTGAAGCATCAAATGCACAAAAGATAGAACAAACCCGTGGAGGATTAGTTATAGGACCTTTGGTTTTTATACCATAATCCTTTTTTTTGATTTAGTTTTTTTATTCAGAAAACCTTCCATCATCGGTTACTTGAGATAGATTATCAATATTTTTCTCTAACCATCCTGTTTTTGTATGTGTTGCTTCATCAAAAACAGGAACATATGGTTTTATATCAAGAAGGGGTGTTTTATCAATGATATCAACATGTTGTATGTGTAAAATGTTTTTGTCAACTTTAAGAAGTTTCACAATAGATAGACCAATAGGGTTTGGTCTATTTACTGCTCTTGTTGCAAATATTCCTCGAACGGTATCATCTAGGAATGGTTTTACTTGCAATGAATACTGTTTAGCTAAATGAAAATGATACAATACAATAATATGAGAAAAGCCTTCTAGGTCTGTTAATCCCTTACTATACTGTTGAAATATTTCTATTTCTGCGGTTATTGTTTTTGCAGCAGAGGGTTGTATTGGTGTACCGAAAGGATGCTTAAATGGGCTATGAATAATTCCTATTGGTGTATATTGTATCTCTTTCATGATTTCACAAATAAAGAATATGATAGGGTATTATTTTTAGATATGTGGTGGATTTCATGGAAAAAAATTGTTGATGGGGTATCTTATTTTTTTTATTGAAAATAGTGTTTTGTATGATTTGCAATAGCTACTAAGCTTAACATGACCGGTACCTCAACAAGCACACCCACAACGGTTGCTAATGCTGCACCTGATGTTAAACCAAAGACGCCTATTGCTGTGGCTACTGCTAATTCAAAAAAATTACTTGCCCCGATCATACTTGCAGGAGCTGCGATAGAATGTTTTATTTTTAAAAATTTAGAGGTTCCATAAATCATAAAGAAAATCACAAAACTTTGAATGGTTAGTGGTATGGCAATTAAGAGGATATGAAAAGGATTATTTATGATGGTTTCTCCTTGAAATGAAAATAAAATGATTAATGTAAGCAAAAGACCTATTATTGTTATATTACTTATTTTTTTTATAAATACTGTATTAAACCATTCAATCCCTTTTTTCTTTATGAGAAGGACGCGAGAGAAGTATCCTGCTGATAAGGGAACTAGTACATATAATACAACGGATAATATGATGGTATTGTATGGAACAATAAATTCAGTAATTCCAATAAGAAGGATCACAATTGGGGCATATGCAAATAATAATATTGTGTCATCTAAGGCAACTTGAATAAGGGTATATCCTGGATCTCCTTTGGTGAGATGGCTCCAGACAAAAACCATTGCGGTACACGGTGCTGCTCCTAAAAGTATTGCTCCTGCGAGGTATTGATCTGCTAGTTGAGGTTCTATAAAACCGCTAAAGATATGCCTAAAAAATATCCATGCAAAAAATGCCATAGTGAATGGTTTTATAAGCCAGTTACTTATAGAAACCATGATGAGGGGTTTTGGTTTTTTTCCTATTTTTAGTAGACTTGTAAAATCAACTTTTACCATCATTGGATAAATCATAAACCATATCAATAGTGCAACAGGAATTGAGACTTGTTCATATTCAAATTGACTGAGCGTGCTTGGGAAACCTTGCCAATATCTTCCTATCATAAGGCCTATAAGAATACAGGTAAGGACCCATAGACTTAGGTATCGTTCAAAAAATCCTAATTGTTTTTTATTCATGTGATTCACATTCTGGCGGTATCATAAGTTTTTGTGAAATTTCTTCAATATTTTTTATAATAGTATATATTTTTTTATCGGTTAGTTGATAGTATATTTCTTTTCCTTGTTGTTGTGCTTTTACTAATCCACAGCATTTTAAGAGGTTGAGATGATGTGAAACAAGGGATTGTTCAAGCTGTAATGTTTGGGAAATTTGTGTGACACATCGTTGTTTTTTTTCTAAAAATAATAGTATGTTTCGACGGTTATCATCTACTATACATTTTAGGAATCCGTTCGTTTTCATATGAACTATTATACATATGAATATTCATTCATATAAACTTTTCTAAAAAAATAGCTACAACTAAACTAACTTAACATTCCAATCAATTTATTTTTTATTTTTGACAAAAACAAAAACCAACAATGCAAATAACGCCAGACATAATGAATAAATAAACATAACCTCTGGTGATAGTTTATCCCAGATAATTCCCAACAACAATCCTGCGGGTAGCGCTGCTAAACCAACTGAGGTATGATATGTTCCAAGAGCTGTTGCTTTTAGTTGTTTAGGTGAAAGATCCACAACAAACGCTCGCTGTACTCCATCAACCATTGCATAAAACAATCCATATAATACAAACATTATAACCAACAGTAAAACATTATTTGTAAAAACCAACCCAACACACGCAATTGAAAATAAAATATAACCGCTGATAATGATTGGTTTACGACCAATTTTATCAGATGCTATTCCGGTTGGTATACTAAATAAAGTATACACAATATAAAATAATACATACAACAAAATTATATATTGATTATCTAGCTGAATCTGCTTTGCTTTTAATAAAATAAAAGCATACCCAAAATGAGCAAATGAAAAAATAATTGAGACAAATAAAAACAACTTTAGATTGAACGGAAGTTTTTTTAAACTAACTTTTAAAGGCTGTGTTTTTTGTATTTTATCTGATTTTTTTTCTTTAATAAAAATGATGCAAAAAACAGCAAAAACTCCAGGTATTGCTGCAAATAAAAATATATTTTTAAAACCTAACACCGGTAATAAAATAAAAGCAAGTAACGCACCTGCTATAGACCCTGCTCCATCCATTGCTCTATGAAAACCATATGCTTTCCCTCTACAGGATATATCACATGATTCGGCAATAATTGCATCACGAGGGGCATTACGAATTCCTTTTCCAATTCTTTCAATAATTCTAATAAGTAAAACAAAAGGCCAGATAGTTGCAAAAGCAAACAGTGGTTTGGTAATTGTTGAAATACTATATCCTGCTAAAACAAATGGTTTTCGTCTTTTCATTTTATCAGACCAATACCCTGAAAAAACTTTCAAAAGCGAAGCAGTAGTTTCTGCAGAACCTTCAACCAAACCTATAATCCATGCACTAGCACCAAGAGTTACCAGATACAAAGGAATTAATGGAAAAACCATCTGACTACTTAAATCAGTGAAAAGACTTACCACTCCCACGATAATAATATTTCTTGTAAGTCCATTGTAAAAAAATATTTTTTTCATATGGTATTATCCGAATTCTTTTTCTATCCAGAATTTTATTTCATCACGAACCCTGCGAAAAATAATGAGCGTTTCATCAGCATCTCCTTTAAAGGAAGAAGGATCTTGAAAACTTTTATGAATTACGTGTTTACCTGGAAAATAAGGACAGGTTTCTTTTACATTATCACATACTGTTACTACATAATCAAATTCTTTGCCTTGAAAATCTGTTATAAGTTTTGAATAATGCATAGAGATATCAATACCTATCTCTTTCATGACTTGTAGTGCATTAGGATTAACAGTTTTTTTTTGAATTCCTGCACTAAATGCTTTGAATCTATCAGGATACATGGCATTAAGCAATCCTTCTGCCATCTGAGAACGGCAAGAATTATGAGTACAGAGAAACAATACTGTTTTTTTGCTCTCACTCATTTTTTTTCACACCGGTAAAACAAGCCCTGCTTGTTTCCTCTCTACAATCAATTTCAACATGCTGTCCACTTATCATGTAAATAATTTTTTCAGCTATTTTGCAGGCATGATCAGCACACCGTTCAAGATATCGTGCAACCATGATGTAATACGTACAACGAGTGATAACCTTTGGATCTTCCATCATATAACTTAAACATTCCCTAAAAATAGAATACCGAAGTTCATCAACGGTTTCCTCACGTTCTATAAAATCATTAAATTTTGATATATCTCCATGTTCAAAAACATACAATGCATCATCAATCATTGATTCTACAATTTTTCCCATTTGCGGTATATTAACAAGTTTTTTTGCATGACCATTTTTTTCAAACTCTATTTCAAATCTAGCGATATCTTTTCCATATCTTCCAATCCTGTTCAGATAAGTAATCATTTTTAGGATACAAGCAATCCTGCGCATATCAATAGCCATTGGTTGATATAAGGTGATAAGGCGAAGTGTTTTTTCTTCTATTTCATCATCCATATTTGCAAGGGGTCCCTTTTTTGAAATTACCCATTCTGCTTTTTCTTTGTCAAGTTCTTTTAATGATTCAATTGATTTATTAAGCATATCTTTTGCAAGATTACCCATCTGTAAAACTTCTTTTTCAAGTTCTTTTAATTCATCATGAAATTTTTCAACCATATTTTTTCCACCTTTCTTTATCCAAATCTCCCTGTAATATAATTTTCAGTTAATTCTTCTTTAGGTTTTTCAAATATCTGTTTGGTTTCCCCAAATTCAATCATTTTTCCAAGATACATATATGCTGTATAATCAGATACTCTTGCAGCCTGCTGCATATTATGGGTAACAATAATTACAGTATAATCTTTCTTGAGTTCTCCTATTAAATCCTCAATTTTTGCTGTTGCAATAGGATCAAGAGCACTGCAGGGTTCATCCATAAGAATAATTTCAGGTTGTATAGCAAGAGAACGAGCAATACAAAGTCTTTGCTGCTGTCCACCAGAAAGTCCCATTGCACTATCATTAAGTCTGTCTTTTACCTCATCCCATAAAGCAGCATCTTTAATACTTTTTTCAACTATCTCATCAAGTTTTTTCTTATTATTTATTCCTTGCACACGTGGTCCATATGCAATATTTTCATAAATTGATTTTGGAAAAGGGTTGGGTTTCTGAAAAACCATTCCAATTTTTTTACGTATTTCAACTGCGTCTACACCTTGTCCGTAAATATCTTTGTCATGATAATACACTTGCCCTTTGATTTTACATTCAGGGATTACATCGTTCATTCGATTAAAGCAACGAATAAGCGTACTTTTTCCACATCCTGATGGGCCAATAAGCGCAGTGACTTTATTTGGTTTCATATTTAAATTAACATTAGATAAGGCATGGTTATCACCATACCATAAATTCAGATCTTTAGTTCTAATTACGTATTCTTTATTATTCATATATTGTTTCACCATCTCATTTTTTTGCTATAATTATTTCTAATTAAAATAGCAATGGTGTATAATCCGATAACAAGCAGGAGCAATACAAGTGCTGCACCTCCTGCTGCATTTTTTGCTTCTTGTCCTGGAATTTCCGTTGCTAAAACAAGTATGTGATATGAAAGTGCATTAACTGGTTGCCATAATGATGTAGTCTCAAAAGCTGAGAAAGTAACTGCGATAAACATAATAGGGGCAGTTTCTCCTGCTGCTCGGCCTATTCCAAGAATAGCTCCTGTAATAATTCCTGGTGATGCAGGAGGGAGAACAACTCTTCTTATGGTCTGCCATCGTGTCGCGCCAACAGCTAGACTTCCCTCTCGAAGGGATTGAGGTACACTTTTTAAAGCCTCTTCTGATGTTCGTAATATAGTTGGAATTATCATAAATGCTAAGGTTAACTGACCTGCTAACAAAACTTTTCCCCAGCCAAGAGACAAAACTAAAAAAGCAAAACCAAAAAGACCAAAAACAATAGAAGGGGTACCGTTTAATAAATCAGCAGCTGTACGAATTATTTTTGTAATCTTTCCTTCTTTAGTATATTCAACTAAATAAATAGCAGCACCAACACCAATTGGTAGTGCTATTGCTATAGAACCTAGTGCTAAATACAAAGTGCCTATTAAAGCGGTAAATATGCCGCCTTCTCGCCCAAGATTTTTATGCGGGGTTGTTAAAAACTCCCAGCTTAGTGATTCCACCCCATTGATTACTATATATGTTAGTAAAACACCAAGTATACATATTACAATGATAATTGATGCAGTAATTATTGAAAAAGAGAACTTTTGAATATTTTTTTGAGAAAGTTTTTTTAAAATAAACAATAAAATAATTGTTGATATTGCTAGTATTGCTACTGTGAGTAATCCTCCGATTAGATATAAAATTATTAAGGAAATTCCTATGAGAGTACGTTTAATATATTTTTTTATTTTATTTGCAGTATCTGGGGCTATTAATGTTTTCTTTTTTTGTTTTCCTAATGCCATTTGTTTTTCTTTAATTTTTCCAAGAATGTAAACAGCACTAACATTAATAATTAATGTGATTGTTAAAAGAAGAATTGCAACTCCGAAAAGCGCATGATAATGCCCGCTGCCAAAAGGAACTTCACCTATCTCAATCCCAAGTGTTGAAGTCAATGTTCTAATTGGGGAAAAAACATTCCAGAGGGGCTCGGGAATGACTGGTGAATTACCACATATCATCATCACTGCCATTGTTTCGCCTACGGCACGTCCTATTCCAAGAATTATTGCAGCAGTAATACCTGATAATGCTGAAGGCAGTATAACACTTCGAATTGTCTGCCATTTTGTTGCACCCATGGCTAGTGATCCTTCTTTGTAGTGGCGCGGAATTGCATTTATTGCATCTTCTGCAACGCTAGTAATAGTTGGTATGGCCATGATCGCAAGAATTATAGAACCTGCAAGCCATGTTTCGCCAGTTGAGACTCCGAAACCTGTGTATATCCAGTCTACAAGTATGATGAGGCCAAAAAAACCATAAACTACTGAAGGAATACCTGCAAGTAGTTCGATTATTGGTTTAATGATTTTTCTAATACGAGGAGAGGCTATTTCAGAAATAAAAATAGCGCTGCCGATGCTTAAAGGTACAGCAAAAAGCATTGCACCTAATGTTACAAGTAATGTCCCAATTATTAAAGGCAATGATCCAAATTGAGGAGCTATACTAGTGGGTCTCCATTTATTTCCTGATAAAAAACTCAAAATATCTGTAGGTAGAGGATATGCTTCTTTTATGAGGAAAAAAAGAATCGAAAAAATAACAACTACGCTTATTATTGCAGTAGCAATTAATATAATTTTTATTAGGTTTTCTTTTAAATATTTTTTTGAAAACGAAAAATAGGGTAATTTAAATTTTTTATCCTCCATTGTACCTTAATCCCAATCGTTATATATTTTGTATTATAAGTTTTAGTAAATAGAAAATACTTTTGGGAGATAATATTTTTTTATCTCCCTTTTTTTGGTTTAAAGTTCATTCCAATTTGTGTACGTTCCCAAGTAAATTTGTTTTACTTGCTCGATTGTAAGATCAGTTACAAAATCATTTTCAGGATGAACTATCAAAGCTATCCCATCGCTACAGATGACATGCACCATAAGATCTGGGTAATCATTTTGCTCTGATTGTTTTATTTCTCTGCTTGCCATTCCAATATCCGCACTGCCCGCTCCTGCAGATTGTATTCCAACACTGCTTCCCCCACCAGAAACTGTAACAGTTACGTCTTCATAAAGTGCGTTAAAAGCTTCTGCAGCTTGAGCTCCTATCGGTAAAACAGTTGTACTTCCAATAACTGTAACTGTCCCGCTTAGCCCCTCAACTACAGTATATGATCCAGTTCCATCTTTTGGTACGAAGCCTTCATCTGCTACGATTGCTTGTCCTTCATCACTATGTAGATAGGTTAAGAATTCAAGAACTGCGCCCTCAGGCTCTCCTTTTGTATACATGTTCATATTACGTGCAATTGGATATGATCCATCAACTACATTAGCAACATTTGCTTCTACACCATTTATTTTAAGTGCTTTTACATCGTCATCAATATAACCTAGACCAACATAGCCAATTGCTCCTTTTGTCTGTGAGACTGTTTGATGAACCGCGCCATTACTATTTTTTTCGAGCATTGTATCTGTAAAGTCTTCTTTCTCCATGACAAATTCATAGAAAAACTCACGAGTTCCAGATGCACTATCTCGACCTACTGCAACAATTGCTAATCCATCTGTTGTTTCTTCAACACATCCGCTTAAACTAAGTGTTGTTAGCAGTACTACGAGTGTTAATCCTATGCTTATTTTACTTATTTTTTTATCCTTTATTTTACTTATTTTTTTCATAACCCGGCAATTTTTTATTTAAATATATACTTTTTCTACATATACTATATTCATATATATACCATATATATTGTTATATAAAACTATAGAAAATTTTAAAAATATAACTACTAATCTTACCTGGGAAAAAATCATGGAAATAAGAAAAGTTCAAATGACTGGCGGATCCTCTTATATAATTACCTTGCCCAAAGAATGGATAAAAGCATCAAATATCAAAAAAAATGATACCGTTGGAATACATAAACAATCTGATGGGACGCTTGTGATATCCTCAAAAATGACAAAAGAAAAACAATACAAACTAAAAGAATTTGATATCAGTAACATTCCCAAACAAACTTATCTGATTCGAAGATTAATTGGTGCCTATATATCTGGATACACCTCAATAAAAATAACCTCGCCTGAACGTATACCACTTGAAATAAAAAATACAATACGAGTGTTAACACAAGCAATAATAGGACAAGAAGTTGTCGAGGAAACTGATACATCTATCACCCTTAAAGATTTACTAAATCCAATAGAAATGCCTCTTGATCGAACAATAAAAAGAATGCATATCATTGTTAAAAGTATGAAAGAGGATGCCATACTCCTACTTACCGATAAAGAAAAAATCCTAGCAGAAGAGATATTTATACGGGATAAAGAAGTAAACCGATTGCATTGGCTTGTAGCACGGCAGTATAATATGATACTGCAAAATGTAAGTCTTGCTGAAAAAATGGATATCACTATTAGCCTCTCGTCAACATATTTTCTTATCAGTAGAATAATAGAAAGAATTGGTGATCACGTTGTTCGAATAGCAAAAAACATACAACAATTACCTCTAAATGCTCTTCATGATGAACTAATAAACAAAATACAGACGGCTAGTAAGTTTTCATTGGATATTTTTAATAAAAGTATAGGCTCATTTTTTAGAAAAGATATACCTGGATCAAATGAAAATATTGATTCTGTAAAAAAACTAGAAAAACTTTGTGAAGAAATCAATACAATTGCCATTCAACAAAATGCAGAAATTGCTATAGCAATAGGATATATTGTGGAAAGCATTAGAAGAATCGGTGAATATGCTGAAGATATCTCTGAAACCGTGATTAATTACTTGATAGAGGAAGAACACTAAAAATAAAAAGGAGAATTACAGCTGAGAATATATGTCTTTTTTTCATATTGTTACAGTATCGCAGAGACCTCTAATCATATTCATAACGCCCTCTGTAGGATTCACATTTTAAGCAGGTTTGCAACACGATGGAAAAAGTAACTTAAGCCGCTGGTGGGAATCGAACCCACGACCTATTCCTTACCAAGGAATCGCTATACCTCTAAGCCACAGCGGCATTTATTTCATCGCCCTTAATAGAGAATGGTTTATTTTACTTTTTGGCAAAAATGAGTTAATAAGAAATGTTTTTTAGAACCATATGTATGTTTTGCCATTATGACATCTACACAATCAGTTGATCTTCCCGATGTTCAATCTCGGCTATCTCCCTCGAATTTTAAGTTAACTCGGGTGGGAGTTACCGGGGTAAAAAAACTTGTTCATGTTAAACGACCCAATAAAACTGAGATACTGACCTTGGTTGTAGACATGGATTTATTTGTTGATCTTCCCGCAAAACAAAAAGGGAGTCATATGTCAAGAAATCTTGAATTGGTTTCAGAGATAATCGATCAAAACCTACAGACTCCAGTATCTGATCTTGAATCGTTTTGCGCAAAAACGGCAAAATTACTTCTTCATAAGCATGAATATGCAACTGTTTCAGAGGTTAATGCTGAGGCTGATTATTTCTCAGACGTTTTATATCCAAATGGTAAAAAAGCAATAGAGCCATATAAGATTGTAGCCAAAGCTCAAGCAAAAAGCAATGGCGAATTAAAAAAACTTATTGGAGTTAACGTTATTGGTATGACTGCATGTCCCTGTGCAATGGAAGTTGTTAGAAAATTAGAGGGGAGTGGAAGTGCAGCATGTCCTGTTCCAACGCATAATCAGCGAAATATTGGTACTCTTATGATTGAGGTTCCCAGTGATGATACTATTGTTGATGCTGATGATTTGATTACTATTGTTGAACAATCTTTTAGCAGTCCAACCTATAGTATTTTAAAAAGAAAAGAGGAAGCAGAACTTGTGTTAAAAGCCCATAAAAAACCAAAGTTTGTTGAAGACGTGGTTAGAGATATGCTTAGTGCTGTATTGCAAAAATATAGCTATTTACCTGATAATGTTATTGTCATATCACGAAGTGAAAGTGAAGAATCAATTCATAAACATAATGCGTTTGCAGAGCGTGTGACAACGCTTGGTGAGTTACGCAAATAAAAAAAATTCATCTTGATTTTTTTCTCTTATTTTAGGGTTAGTTAATAAGATTTAAGAATATTTGGTTGATTACCTGTTTTTATGTCCAAATATAATATTGCTTTGCTACCGGGTGATGGTGTGGGTAATGATGTTATGGATGCAGCAAAAATAATCCTTGACACCATTGATCTTAATGCTGAATACACCTATGGAGATATAGG
>JAWOGM010000011.1:0-5888 GCA_046496795.1 Thermoplasmatota archaeon | reverse complement strand
GGTAATACGAAACGTCAGATTGATGTCATGAAAGATTTTGGAAGTACTGTTCTTGCATGTACTCCCTCATATTCGTTGTATATGGCTGAAGTTGCCCAGGACTATGGTTTAGATCCTCGCAATGATTTTGATCTGAAAATTGGGACATTTGGCGCTGAGGCTTGGAGTGCTGAGATGAGAGCAAATATTGAGAAACGATGGAATATAACTGCTCATGAACATTATGGTCTTACTGAAATCATTGGTCCAGGTGTTGTTTCTGAATGTGAACATAAAAAACTTCATATCAACGCTGATCATTTTTATCCTGAGATTATTGATCCGGTTTCTGGTAAATCATTGCCTTCTGGTGAGGAGGGCGAACTTGTTTTTACTACATTAACCAAAGAAGCATTTCCGGTGATTCGATTTCGTACCAAAGATTTAGCGTTTCTTTCTGATGAGGTCTGTGAATGTGGAAGAACATTTCCTATTCAATCTCGTATTAAAGGGCGTTCTGATGATATGATGAAAGTAAAAGGGGTTATTGTGTTTCCCTCTCAGATTGAAGCTGCTCTTATGAAGGTTGAAGGTGTCAGTGAATATTATCAGATAATTAAATCAAAAAAAGGGGATATCACATCTCTTTCAGTTGAAGTTGAGCCGACGGAAAGTAGGTTTAAACAGGGTCATCTTGATGAAATTGAAAAAAATGCAGAAGATGAGATTTATAGTATCCTGAATTTGCATGTTCCTGTTACTGCTATTCCTCCTAAAACAATAGAGCGAAGTACGGGAAAAGCAAAACGGGTTATTAATCGATAGGCTAGGTGAATGGTTTTATGGTGGAATTTTTACAAAACATCCTCCCCTATATTTCAGGGCTTTATACCCTTCCTTGGATTGTTGTTGGGTTTGCTATGACTTTATTTTTTGCACGCTTTTTTGGAAGGGATACTATTGATAAGGTCATGAAAAAAATTGGTTTGATCTTATTGTATTTTTTTATTCCTGCATTGTTGTTTCGAATTTTCATTAATATTGATTTTGGGCAAAATGAAATTATTTTCTCAATCGTTGTTTTATTGATTATGTTTTTTATGTATCTTATCGCCTATTTCTGTGCTCGATATTATGCTACTAAACGTAATTTTAACCAGCAGAAAAGGCAACATTTTGTTAAAACTGTGTTGACAAATCAGGGGAGAAGTTCCGCGTTTATTGGAGGTGCATTGCTTGCGTTTACCTGGAAAGTTGAAGCAGCGATTTATATCGCACTTGTGGGTATTGCCCTGTTTGCTGTTATTCCTGCGGTATTGTCTCATATGCATAAGAAAGAATCAAAGAAGAATGAAAAACAACATATTCATGCGTTACCGTGGCATTTGAAGCTGTTTCCATGGTATCTTCTTTTTTTTGTGGTTTCTGCAATTGTTTTACATGCTGGCATGGGGATTACGACTCGTGATTTTGGTGTGAGTTTAGAAACTATTTTTATCTTTTTTACTTCATTGACTATTCCTGCTGCGTTATATTATGTTGGGTCAAGTATTCATCCCCGAGATTTATCTCTGACTGAGCTAAAAAAACTGGTTGATAGAAAGCAATCAACGCCTAAAGGTGATCATTGGTCCTGGGTGAGGGTCATGTTTTTTGTTACCGTCATTCTTACTCCAGCATTGACTGCGTTGATTTTTACGCCGTTGTTTTTCCTGGGTATCATTAATAATTCATGGTATGCAGTAATTATTATCAATTCATTTCTACCTGTAACAAGCACAAATATGTTTCTGTTGCCCTATGGGATAGATAAAAAATCCACTGCTCATATTATTACGTTTACTACTATTTTTTGTGTCCCTATTATTTATTTACTTATCTCCGTGTTTGCTATTTATATACCCTAAACTAAAACAGGGTCAATTTAAGGGATTTTATAGTAATTTAGTAATTTCTAAAAGTAGTTCCTAGTGTGATGGGTGTTTAGTATAGGATTATCGCAAGTATTCTATTTCAACATAAATTTTCCACTTTTCATTCATAAGGCATAATTTATCCTGATAGAACGAAGATAAAATGAACAAACACCATAAAAAAATAATGATATCTAATATATAATATACATCCCTATAATACTATATTATATAATACTACCTACTAAAGGTACTTTGTATCATCTGATAGTAGGAGTAGGAATTGATACTAGGCTAAATATAAATCAGTTGAAGGCAATTAGTTTGAAATGCTTTGTTTATTATTAGGGATTTTTGTGGCTAACAATTTTAAAAAAAATTATGCTTGCATGTCTAGTTACATACCTATCTAGTTAAAAGCTGCATTATTAGCTACGAACAAAATTTTTAAACATGATTATTATGGTTGTATTAGCTAGGAAGGAAATATTCACATTTTACTTTAACTAACTTGAGTATCCATTGAATTACCCATCCCACCTTCCTAGTAAATCATTCTTTTTGTTAATTTTATTAGATACCACTAACCTAATATACCTATCTATTAATTTTTACGTACATTGAATTCTTTTTTCTTACTGACGATATTTTTATTTTTATAATAAAATTTTATATAATTATTTGTCTTAACTAATCCTGTATTAATCTTTTTTATTCTTTTTTCTTTAAAATCTTTATCTTATACATATATCTAACACATATGTAAGTACTGTTTTTTTTTGTCTAATTTTATCTGATTATCTCTCCTTAACAATTTTAAAGAAAAGTTTATATAATAAAGAAAAGCTTATATAAGGTGATTTGATATATGAAAGTTGGGAGGTAAAAATAATATGAACCCAAATATAAGAAAACAAACTATTTTGAAAAAGAAGCTGTTGAAAGCAACGATGTTTTCGATGGCGATTTTTGTTGCGCTTTTATTTTTTGGAAGTGCTGTCGCAGCAAGTCTCGCCGGAAGTAACGAAACTATTGAAAATAATTATGAAAAACAACTTGGTGATCCTGCAGCACGTGCAGGTGTAACGGTTCCTGTTGGATCTATGGAATCATCTCCATTACCATTATCCTTACGAGGGGATACCTTTTACGCGTATAATGCGTATGATCCTTCGGCGGCAGTTGTGGAAGGTCCAATCTATTTTGACTCAGATGATCCAGAGACTGTCACCTTGATTGCGCCCACGAGTTCACCTCAATTTATTGCAGGTGGTTGTTGGGTTGAGGATGAAGGTTGGTATGGATCACAATATCTTGGAGGCCTCTGGACTATTGATGAGTCAACAGGAGCAATGACTCTTGTGGGATCACATGCCCAGACATTAAATGGTCTTACTTATTGTGATGCCACGGATACTATGTACGGTGCTTCAAGTACTGATCTGTATACGGTTGATATGGACACTGGGGCAACAACTCTTGTTGGCTCATTTGGAATCGCCTATACTATGATTGGTATTGCTTGTGATGGCCAGGGTAATATGTATGGAACCACTGTTGATTTCAGTGCCATAGCTGATTTATATTCTATTGATATGACAACTGGTGCAGCAACAAGTATTGGATCTACTGGATTGCCATTGTTATATGCACAAGATATGGAATATGATAAAGAAAACGATGAATTGTATCTTGCTGCGTATACGACTTCAATGGGAGGGCAATTGTATACTTGTGATACTGATACAGGAGCAACGACACTCATTGGTGATTTCCAGGGTGGAATGGAAGTAACCGGTTTAGCAATTCCTTATATATCTGGGCCACCACCAGAGCACGATCTTGCATTGCAATCTATTATTAAACCTGAAAGTGGAACTGGTAGTGTCATCACACCACGGGTTAGCATTAGAAATCGAGGCCTGAATGATGAGGTTAATATCCCTGTTGAGATGAAAATTGGAAAATGGGATTATACCTATTATCTGGATGAAGATTTCGAGGGTGGTTTGCCAGCTGACTGGACTGTTATTGTTGGTGGAACGACAAATGATACCTGGACTGATACAAATCCTGGTGGCAGAACTCCACAAGGTGGTTGTGCTGGAACCTTTATGATTGCTGATAGTGATTATGCTGGATCTGGCGGAATTCAAATGAAAGAAGAATTAATCTCTCCAACATTTGACTGCAGTGGAGCACAAGAGGTTTATCTTGAATTTGCTCAGTATTATCAGCATTTGAGTAGTATAGCAAAAATTGA
Source organism: Thermoplasmatota archaeon (assembly GCA_046496795.1). Taxonomy (GTDB): domain Archaea; phylum Thermoplasmatota; class E2; order DHVEG-1; family DHVEG-1; genus JAUWYM01. Next base: position 1,733 of record JAWOGM010000011.1, on the reverse strand, counting down.
CATCTCTATTGATAGTGGATCAACTTGGACAAATCTGGTTACCCAGACTGCGACGACAACGGGTCCAACAACAATTGATCTTACTGCCATAGCCGCTAATGAATCTGATGTAAGGCTAAATTTCATCTATGATGACAATGGTGCATGGGCTTGGTATTGGATGGTTGATAATATTCAAGTCTATGGAAAAACATTTGTGCCTGAATATGAGGAAGAAATTCTTGTCAGTGTCCCGTTCAATGAGACTTTGGAGTTTGATTTCCCTGATTGGGTGCCTGATGATCTTGGCGTTGCAGAAAACATTGATATTGATTATTTCTGTGAAGCAGAGATCCTCTATGCTGATAACAATACTGGTAATAACTATAAATCTAAAGATTTTATCTTGAATTATGGATATTTCTATGATATCGGCGTTATCGATATTTCTTCTCCTGTTAGTGGTGTTGGTGATACTCAGATTCCTGAGGTGACTGTTGAAAACTTTGGGCAAAATGATGTAAGTGCTGAAGTTAATATGGTCATTGAAGAAAATATCGGTGGTGGTGAATCTGTTGTTCAAACATGGGCTAATCCAACGGGTTGGAGTGCAACGACAGAAACCTTTACCTTAACTGAGGCTGCTCATGGTGTTGGAGTTGCAAACTTCAAACTCGCTTGGGTCTTTGATGGCAATACCTATAATATGAACAACTGGAATATTGATGATATTGTGGTCACTGCGGGAAATGATACACTATTTTCAGAAGATTTCACTGGTGTTGCTGTTGGTCAGATTCCTGCTGGTTGGGAACGAAATCTGGATAACTGGGGTGTTGTTAACTCTGCTCTTGCTGGTGGCACAGCACCTGAAGTACGGTTTTATTGGTCACCAAGTGCTACTGGTAGATGGTATTTGATAACTCCTTATTTTGACACCAGCGGGTATGATGAACTTACTCTTGAATTCAAACATTATCTCAGCCACTTTTCTGGGGCGTATACCCTTGAGGTTGTCGCTATTGCAGATGAGTATGTTTCGGTATATGATGAAACAGCATCCTTTGATATTGCTTCTGGTGAAGTTCTTGATGTCACTCTTCCTGCGTGGACACCTGATCCGCCTTTTGCTGATGTTGATTATCTGGTCACCGCATGTACTTCTGTTAATGTCTGGGATTCTATATATGAAGAATATTTCGATGGAACTCCTGCGTGGACACTTGAGTCCAACTGGGATATCGTTTCATCATCAATGGCTGGTGGAGATCCACCTGAACTAGAATTCTACTGGTCACCATCAGTTGTAGGTACATATCGAGCATATAGTGATCCAATAGATACTACAGGGGAAACTATATTGAATATGGAATTCAAACATTATCTCAGCCATTTTAGTGGTCCTTATACGATTAAAGTTGAAACCACTAGTGATAACGTGACTTGGAATGAAGTATGGTCTATTGTAAATCCAACAGGATCTATCTTTGGAGAAACTGTTTCATTTGTCATAGACAATGCAGATGTAGGATCAGATACGTTCCAGATTGCATTTACATTTGATGGGGATAGCTATAATCTAAATTATTGGGATATCGACGATGTCATCTTATCTGCGCCTGGATTAGGTGGTGATGGCAACCCTGATAATGACTGTATGAGCAAAGTGATCACTTTAGAGTATCTGCATGATGTGGGAACCGTTGAAATCATACCCTTCTCTGGTGCTAAAGACAGAGATATGTTTGATCTGC
>JAWOGM010000066.1:0-3219 GCA_046496795.1 Thermoplasmatota archaeon | reverse complement strand
AGCAGTTTCTCCTGCAATTCTACCGCAAATAACTGCTTGAGGAATTCCACCACCTGTAATAGGATGGGTTTGTCCTGCTGCGTCACCAACAATCAAGACGGTTTCTTTTACAGATTGTAAAAAACCACCAACTGGGATTAAACCACTCGTTTTCAAAACTGGATTGTTTGTAACAATATTTTCTTTTTCTAAGAATTTTGTAAACTCATCTAATAGTTTATGTATATTATCCCTCGGTGTTCCTTGTCTGATTCCAACTCCAACATTTGCAGTTTCTTTTTTTGGAAACATCCAAGCATAACCGCCATAAAACTTTGAATTAAAATACACTCTTGTATGTTTCTTAGCCGAGATCAAAGGAACAGATTGTTGAACTCCCATTATAAAACTAGTGTTTACACTATTTATCATATTTCCAACTGTTGAACGTGGACCATCAGCACCAATAATAATTTTTGATGTAACTATCTTTTTTTCTCTGTTTTCAAGTATTTGTATTTTATTGTTGTGTTTTGAAATAAAAGTCGTATTTAACAAAAGAGTGGATCCTGCATCAGTTGCTTTTTTTACAAGTTCTTTATCAAAAATCTCTCTGTTTAAAATATAACCAGGAGAATCAGTGATAAAACATTCATCATTTATACTAAATGTTTTCATACCTTTTATATCCTGAGCGATACAGGAATCACTAACGTGTATCTGATTGAGTAAAAGCTTTGGAATGTACTCTGCGCATTGAACAGGTTCTCCAACAACTTTTTTTTTATCAATGAGCAAAACCTTTGCATTATTTTTAGCAGCAGAGAATGCAGCAGATGATCCTGCAGGCCCTGCACCAACAACGACAATATCATATTGATTTTGCATTGAGAACTCCTTTGAGTATTTCAATATTTACAGTTGTTTGACGATCAAATGTTCCATTGTATGCTTGTTGTTGTTTGTTTAGTTCAAAACACGTTGTATTATCAATATCAACTAATATACCTGGGACTTGTGATTGTTTAAAATCTTCAAAATGCTTTGTATAAAAAGCCTCGCAACAACACCCAATATATGATTTGACCCCATCTGATTTAAAACGATTAAGGGTATTGATTAAATCCTCAAAATTTAATATCGTCGTAATACACATATCCTCTGCATTGCCACATTCAAATGCATCGCCGATACTACAATTACCACATATCAAACAATCTCTTTTATGTCGATAACCACAATCTAAAGATTTCGAGCAATATGGTAACAACAAGTGTTTTGGTGAGCTTTTAATGATTTCAGAAAACGAACCATTAACCGTGTGAATTCTGTTAACACTAGAAAGAGAGATACCAAATTTTGTCATCTCAATTTTTTCAAATATTTTTTTTATAGCAAGAATAAAATCAGACTCGTCAACACCTGGAATAATAGGCTTGTTTTTTTCAAAAAAATTTGTAATTTTATCACTAATCATGTTTATATCTAAAGAGATATCTTTTAGCTCTGCTTCTAAATCAACAATAACACGTTTAGGATACGCAAAAAAATCTCCAGTAATAAATGCACTTTGAATGCGGTTAAAACGCTGATTAATCATTAATGAAACTCGGATAAGACCGCCCTCGGCCTTATAAATAGATCTAATTAGGTGTTGTTCATCTTTTGGAAAAAAAACTTTATTTACCCATGAATGAGACCTAAATATTTTTTTGGATTGTTCAAATAACTCCTTTTCTTTATTAGTTAATTTCCCGGGTTCAAGAACAATGTCAAATTCTTCTTCAAAATGTTTTTTCATAAGGTTTTTCAAGATATTACTATCGGGAGTATATCCTAATTCCCATTTCAAACAGGTAACTCGCTCTTTGGCTTCATCAATTTCTTTATCTTTTAGTTTTTCTATAGGAATACGAAGAGCTTTAATCATTGTGACAATATCAAAATCAACAAGTAGTGTACCTTGAAATAAGAAAACATCTCCTTCTTCAGTACCACCCGTTCCAGATATCTTTTTTTTATTTATCTCAATATCATTTCTAGGTCTAAAACATGCTTTTAATCCTAATTCTTCTAATGTTTTAATGAGCGGTTGAGACAATCTCTGAAAAAAATTAGGCGATGCTATACTTATATCAAAATATTTTTTTTCACAAATAATCTCCCATCCAATCTGTGTTTCATCAAAAAAAATCGTGCCACCGCCAGTAATTCTTCTATTGATATCAATTCCAGCTTGTTTACAAAAATCAACTCGTAATTCCTGTTCAGGACTCTGATGATATCCAAGAAGAACTGCGTGAGGTTTAAATTGAAGAAAACGAACACTGTTAGCAATATCATCTTTGTTTTTTGCTTTTAAAAGAACGTGATCAAGTGCTATGTTTTCATCTGCGGTACGCTGCCCGGTATCAAGTAAGCGCCATTTGTCCAATTATTTTCCCCCAAAACATATAAAATAAAAATATTTTTTATGTCGATGCAGAATCTATCATAGAGAGTATTTGATTTCTTTTAAATCCTTTTTGCTCTATAGCACCTGCTGGACAAGCAGAAGTACAACTACCACAGCCCTTACAAAGACCTTCTGTTACATGGGAAACAAGTCGTTCTTTTCCATTAATAATTTTAGTTTCTCGTTCAACAGCACCATAGGGACAAGTTGCCTCACAGATACCGCAACCACAACATAAATCTTCATTTACTAGAGCTACTGTTGCTTGAGCAGTATAGATATCTTTTGAAATTATTGTAAGAGCACGAGATGCCGCAGCATATGCTTGTGAAATACTTTCACTAATTGATTTAGGTGAATGGGCCATACCAGCAAGAAAAACTCCTTCTGTTGCAAAATCAACAGGTCGAAGCTTCACATGTGCTTCTAAAAAGAACCCATCCTCATTTAATGGGACTTTTAACTGTTTAGCTAGCTCCTCATTTTCTTTTCTGGGTATTATCGCAGGGCTTAGAACAATATTATCTGCATGAATGTTGAGCTTTTCATTGAGAATGATATCTCGTATTTCTACTTCAAGGTCTTCTTTTCCTTTTTTAACGATTGGTTTTTCCTCAGGATCATATCTTATAAAAATTATTCCATTTTCACGAGCTTGCTCATAATATTTTTCATTTAACCCATATGTTCTCATATCCCTAAATAAAATATAAATCTGAGAACTAGGATTTTTTTCTTTTAATTTAATAACGTTTTTTATTGTGTCATTACAACAAACCCTACTA